>NZ_LKDV01000021.1:0-79807 GCF_001401875.1 Pseudoalteromonas sp. P1-13-1a
GGAGAGATAGGGATTTGAACCCTAGATAGGCTACAAACCTATGCCGGTTTTCAAGACCGGTGCATTCGACCACTCTGCCATCTCTCCGTGACGCAGAATAATACTTAGGTGATACCGTTGTGTAAATAGCAAATAAACTGTTTGCTTAAAAAGTAGACGTAATTGCGGTTTTTTTTGTAAATAGAGGGAAATTAGAAGGATTTAAACTAAAAATTAAAGGGTGGCAGTAAACTAAGGGAGCTAAAGAAGTGCTTTCAATAGTGGTTAGTTGTTTACTGCCCCTGCTTAATAATCATAACAAGGTTGATTATTTGTATTGCGCGGCACTGTTTAATGCTAATTTTTTGCCCATACGGTTTAATTTAGCCAGCATTTTAGCTTTACGGTTAGTTGGTTTTACGCCAACGTGGGCTGCTGCATTTTGGTTTAGGGTGTTTATTGGGTTCATGTCTTTGCTCCAAGGTGTATGTGTTTAAATCGCGAGCATTTTGACTCTTTTTTGTTTAAAAATACAACAATATAAACTAAGGCTTAGCTATTAGTTATTTTTATCTGAAATTGTTTTGTTTTGTTTTTATTTAAAGCTGATAAGAGGCGGATTTGCATAGTTATTTAACCGCGGGGTTTAATCTGTGAGTTGTTTTATAAGTGTTTTTTGTTTTTATAAAAGTTTGTAATAAATTTTTACTCACTATTGTGATTAATTATTCAGATAAATTAATTTTAACTTAATTTTTATTTACACTGGCGTGCCGACTAAAAGGGGATAAATTACTTGCAGTTGTTAATAATAGTTAAACCGAGCGTAAAAAAAGCGGTGTTAGAACACCTCGATTGGCTTAAAAAAACATGTCAGAAGAAAAATATTCTTTATATCACGGTCAAAACAACAGGTAATTATGAGTACGACTTAGCAAGCATTAAAGCGAATGCACAAAAAAGCCAAATAGCAGTGGCTATTGGTGGCGACGGTACGCTTAATTTGGCACTTAATGGCGTGATTAACAGTACCTGCAGTTTGGCAATATTACCTTGTGGTACGGGTAACGATTTTGCGCGAAGCTTTCATTGCACGGCTAAACAGTGGCAAAACGCTATTTTTAATGCCCCTACACACTTAATTGACATAGGTAAAATTAATACCCGTTACTTTATTAATGTGGCTGGTGTTGGTTTTGATGCTCATGTAATTAAGCAGTTAGGTCATTTACAAAGCATGCCTGCTTGGCGTTATAAGTGGACGAGTTTTAAGTCGCTCTTTACTTATAAAGCAAGCACACTACAGGGAGTATTTTTAAATAAACAAAGTGAGTACCCAAATTTAATAACTGTATTTGCGAACTCTCAGTATTTTGGCGGCGGAATTAAAATAGCACCTAGAGCTGAAATTGATGATGGCCTGCTTGATTGCTACCAAATGCAAGCGAGTAGTGTTGTTAATCACTTATTTAGCTTTATTAAACTTCTTTTTAAGCGCCATCACACCCTAAAAAGGCTCACTTATAGCCAATTAAAAGAAGCGCATATTACAACTAAAAATTTATTCGTTGAGGCGGATGGCGAGCTGGTAGGCGTCACGCCCGCGATTATTGCTATACATAAGCAGGCCATTAATTTTCATATACCAATAAAAAAGCGCCTACAGTAAAGTAGGCGCTTTTGTGTTAGTGCGTTAAAAACGCCTCTAACTGGGGACGGAACCATTTTTAGCAACGCAGCGGCTTGCTAAAAAGGCGTTAATTCTTTTTGTGGGGGTAAGTACAATTGCATTACCCAGTAGTACTAAACTAAAACCGGCAAAGGTGTTTGCGTGCCATTCAAAGCCTTCAAAAAAGCTACTTAATGTGACTGCCACCAACGGAAACAAAACGATGGCGTAACTTGCTTTTTCGGGGCCAATGTTTTTTAACAAAGCAAAATAGCAGCCAAACGCAATCACAGTGCCAAAAACTGATAAATACAACAGCGACAGCCAATAGCTGGTAGGGGCACTAAAACTGACCGTTATACCATTTATTAATACATAAACGGCTAAACCAACTGCGCTATATAACATGCCCCATGCGTTACCCTGCAATACACCTATTTGCCGATTAGAATTGCGTACACTGATCATATTGCCCAATGAAGCCACAAAGGTGCCCCCAAGGGCAAGTAGTAACCCGACCAACGCCCCATTACTCAAGTCGAATTGCTTTAAATGCGGCCAAAATAGACAAATAATACCTATCACACCGATTAGCGCGCCGCAGTAAATTCGTTTGGCTATAGGTTTTGCAAAAAATAAACGGGTGTTGATTATGTTCATTATTAATAGCATCGAAAAAGCAATAGAGGCCATTGCCGAAGAAAGGTAGTTTTGAGCCCAATACAAAAGCAAATAATTTAAGCCAAAGTTGCAAATGGCCAATAAAGCAAAAAAACCATGATCGACTAATGAAAATCGCATATTAGGTTTTCTGTAGGCCGCAAATAGCCACATACATACAGCTGCTATGGCAAAACGATAAAGCAAAGAAAGCTCCACAGCGATATCGCCTAGCTGAAATGAAATCGCCAGCCACGTAGAGCCCCAAATTAACACTGTTGTGAGATATAGCGCTGCGCTTTTCATGGCACACCTCTAAAAAACTGATTGAGTGGTTATTTTAAGGCCTATCTGTATACTTACCATATACAGAAAAGTATAAATGTAACCTATACAGATTTGAGCGAGATATGCAGCCAACAGCCAGTAAGCAAAAAGCCGAGTTTTTATATCAACAAGTTATTGAGCTAATCAAGGATATGCAAACGCAGAAGGTATTATTACCAGGGGAAAAACTTCCATCACTTCGTAAAATGGCCAATAACTTAAATATTAGCGTTCCAACTGTTAAGCAAGCGTATCAAGCGTTAGAAGATCAAGGAGTAGTAGAGGCGCGTGAAAAATCGGGCTACTTTTTAACGGTGCTTAATACGGTTTATAGTTTACCTAAGCGCGTAAAATTAAGCCGTGAACCTGTCACTGTAAATAAACAAGCGTTAATAGAGCAAGTATATAGTGCTATTCATCAGCCTAATATTATAGCTTTTGGTATCGCGAATCCCGTTGCTGCTGCCCCTACCGATAAAGCACTTGCGAGAAATATGCGCCGAGTTATGACAATTGCTGGACCGAGTGTTATAAATTATGGCCCTATTGATGGTTTTGGTGCGCTTAAAAAGCAATTAGTGCATAGATACTTAGGCTTTGGTATTGGCGTAAATATAGATGAACTGGTGATCACTAATGGTGCGCAAGAGGCGCTGGCTATCGCACTTAAGTGTGTTACTAAGCCCGGCGATGTAGTGGCTATTGAAACCCCGTGCTATCACGGCATTATTGAATTAATAGAGAGCTTAGGCTTAAAAGCGCTTGAAATCCCGCTATGCCCCGACAACGGTATTTGGCTTAATGACCTAGCTCAAGCGCTTGAGCAACATGATATAAAAGCATGCTTATTTTCGACCGCAATCAATAACCCGGTTGGCAGCTTTATGAGCGATGAAAGCCGTAAGCAAATGGTGGACTTAATAGAGTCACATAATGTTGTTCTTATAGAAGATGATGTGTACGGCGATTTGCACTTTACTGCCAAGCGCGGCACGCCCGCTTTAGCGTATTCAAAAAAGGGGCTTGTGATCAGCTGCGCCTCGTTTTCAAAAACGGCGGCACCCAGTTATCGAGTAGGTTGGTTAATAGCAGGCAAGTTTGCTGGTCAAGCGCGCCGGCATAAGCGTGCATTAAGTTGCTCTGCCTCACTTATAAATCAGTGGACGCTTTCTGAGTTTATAGCCAGTGGTGAATATGACCGTAATTTAAAAGTACTTAGGCAGCGCTTACGTAATAACAAAGAGCGCATGCGGTGGTGCTTATTAAACGCAATGCCTAAAAATACACGTATTAGTGACCCTAAAGGTGGGTGTGTTATTTGGCTAGATTTAGGCCAAGGGGTAGACAGTCAAAAGTTATTTTTACTGGCTTTAGAAGCTGGTATTAGCATAACCCCTGGCCTTATTTTTTCAGCAAGTAATAAATATAAAAGCTGTATTAGGTTAAGCTACGGGGTGCAGTGGAGCGAAAAAATTGAGCAGGCTATTACCACGTTAGGTGCGCTGGCTCACACGCTAAAAGAATGAAAAAAGCAGCACCTAATATACAAGTGCTGCTAAAGGGATGTTAAATACGGTTTTGTGTATTAGTTTTGTTTAATGGTAAATAACTCGTAACCTTTTAGTTGCGGTAACTGCGCTACTAATTGCTCTTCTTGCTGTGCAATGCTGGCAAAGCTGTCGCATAAAGAGTTAGCACGCTTTTCAAGTGCACTGGCATGTAGCTCTACTTTTTCTTCTATTTGCGCGCCCATATTTTCCATGCGTTGCTCAAATGCCTCCATATCACCACCCGAACCAAGTAGCTCAGAGCCTAAAGCAACTAAAATACTGCCCATTGATTGCATAACGGCAGACTCAACCACGGTTTCTATTTGCTCCTCAAACTGGTGTTCAAAGTTTTCACCAAATTGATTAAAGCTTTGCTGGCCCATTACAAACGTACCTTTTTGGTAAAAGGTGTTTTCTACTTCCAGTTTTATATCGTCCATTAGGCCAGACAAGTCGTCAAGCCCATCAATATTAAATGCGTTGGCTACTTCCTCTAGTGCTACACCGGCTATTTTCACTCCGTCTAGGGCAATATTAGCAACCTCCGGTAGCTGCGTACGTAAGTTATCCGAATATTGGGCAAGCGCTTGGCGCTGCTCGCTGCTAATGGATACTTGTTCGCCATTTATAGTTAATTTGCCATTGCTGTTAAAGCGCATGAATTGATTAGATGCGGTAAAAATTTCTAATTCGCTAGGCTTAATGCGTACATCGTTTTTAAACTCTACATTGCACTGTTCGTTGCTAAACGAAATACCCGCATTGTTATCGTTATGTGCCATTACAGCGGGTGTACAAATTAAAGCGCTTACTAATAGTAAATTTTTCATGTTTATTCTCTAATAATTGTTGATGACAGTTAAGTATTAACAAGTTTGATGCCATTATTTATTTTTATTTTAAAACAATTGGTTATGAAAATTTGTGTATTTGTAATGATTTTTAATTTTGATAAATAAACTACTTTTTAGTCAAAAACACTAAAAATAAATAAATGATAAATTTTATTTGTCGAAACGATAAAAAACTCTCACTTTCCACTTTCTTAATTTAGCGCTATTTATTCACAATATTGACATGAAGGCTATTTACGATAGTCACGTGGCTTTATTTTGGTGCTAATTTGTTCGTATTTTAGCGCTAAACTTTTTTAATTTACCAAGTGCAGGAATCAACCTGAGTTGGTCTTAAGCACTTTATGGAGTGGGTTGTGGGTAAGACATTTAGTTACGATGCGCTAGATGATGATTTTGTTGAAGACGAGTACGAAATGGTCGGGCGTAATCAGCATGATAAAAAAAAGCAAAAGGTAAAAAAGAAGTTGGAAGATTACCTTGAGCAAAAACGTTTGCGTAAAAACCTAGGTGAAGACGACTTAAACGATTACATAGACTAAATTGTGCTAGTTAAAATAATGCGCCTGTTTTAAGGTTTGAATGTGCGTATACGCATGTTTGAAAGCTAAATACTGGCAATAAAGAGGCTTTATGCCTCTTTATTACTTTTATGTACTTACTTTTTAGCGAGTGCTTGTTGAATGGTGCTTTCTAACTTTTCTGGTTTTGTAAAAGGGGCATAACGTTTAATAGGCGTACCGTCGGGTGCGATTAAAAACTTAGTGAAGTTCCACTTTATTTTTCGTGTTAAAAAGCCGGGCAAGGCCGATTTTAAATACCTAAATACAGGGTGTGCGTGACGGCCATTTACATCCACCTTTGCGGCCATTAAAAAGCTTACCCCATAGTTAATTAAACAGCCTTGTTGTATTTGCGTCGCGTCGCCTGGCTCTTGCTGACCAAATTGATTACATGGAAAACCAATTATAACCAAGCCAGCTTGCGCGTATTTAGTATGTAGCGCTTGTAGAGATTCATATTGCTTTGTAAATCCACACTCACTGGCGGTATTAACAATAAGTACAACCTTTCCTTCAAAGTCGCTAAAGTTAATTGTTTTTCCGTTTAACGCAGTAGCCGTTAATTGATGAAATTCATGCATGATGGGCGCTTTTTATTGTTGTTTGCTACATTCTACCCGCTGTAGCGCGTTACTAAAAGTATAAACTTTAGACATTGTTAATGGGTTGGCTGTTATTTAGGGCGTGTTGAACTTTGCGGATTGAAATTTGTTCAACCTAGGGGCGATCAAATCGCGGCACGAGGTTTGTAACCTAGTAGGCTAAGTAAAAACCGAGCAGAGCTTCCGCGTCCTGCTCACGCCCCTTACCTACATCCATGTAGACAACAAAGAGTTTATCGCCCCTAGGCAGAACCCAAAGGGCAGCGCATGTTTGGCATTTATGCTACGTTATCGCCTATTTATGGGGAATAACCACACTTCATAGGCTTTGCCTTGCCTAAAAACCAAACATACTGCTGCAAATTCAAACGCCAAAGGTCAACACGCCCTAATTTAAAATTAAAAATAACCCCATACTGGCAAGCGTTGTGTAATAAATATTATGTGTTTTATAGGCAACAATAATCGCAACGATAGCTGCGCTTAAATAAGGGTTGTGCCAGTTTAGGTTGATCCCCTCTTCATTTATAAAAATAATGGGTACCCAAATAGCGGTTAGTACAGCGGGTGCGCTAAAGCTTAAAAACTGCTGCATTTTAGGGCCCACCTTAAAACCAAGGCGTTGATGTAAAAATAAGTAACGAGTAAAAAAGGTAATACACGCCATTAATAATATAGTGAGCATCATAATGGGCAGTCCTTTTTTTGAGTAAGCCTTGCAGTAAAGTAGCCTGCACTCATTGCAAGTAGAGCAGCACAAACTAACCACAATTCAAATCCCGTGCTTTTTAAAAGTGTGGCGCTAATACCCGCAACAATCACTGTAACCAGCGAGGCTAAATTTTTTATGCCCGGTACCACAAGTGCAATAAATGTAGCTGCAATAGCAAAGTCGAGCCCTAAATTTGTTAAATCAGGGAGCACACTTCCTGCAACTATGCCTATGAGTGTCCAAAGGTTCCATGCAATATAAAAACTAAAACCCGCACTTAAAGCGTATATTAGGCGCGCTTTTGTTTTATAGGCTTTGCGGTGATGCGAAAAGGCAAACAGCTCGTCGGTTAGTACAAAACTGATTGGTAAGCGCCACCGTAATGGTTGTGAAATAACTTTATGGCGTACGGCTAAACCGTATAAAAAATGCCGAGAGCTAATAATAAATGTGGTAAATAGAATAGTCAGTAAAGGGGTGTTACCGGCCATTAGTTCAATGGCAACTAATTGTGCAGAACCCGCGAATACAAGTAGTGACATTGCTTGTGTTTCTAAGGCGCTAAAGCCATTTTGAATCGCTAAAGAGCCACATAATATCCCCCAAGGAACAACCGCTAAGCAAAGCGGGAGCATGTCAAAAAAACCTTTTAATACTGCGCGTTTAGTTATATTCATTAATACAAGTAGCTAATATGTGTGTGCGTTTAGTGTGCCATAAATAGGGCTTTATGTAATATCATTAATGCAGCACTAGTAAAACTTTGGAATAATAGTTTTAGTATCAAAATAATGCGCCAAAGACTGGCAACAAGTTGAGGATTTATATGCAAAGTATAAAAGTATGGGATGGCTTTATAAGAAGCTTCCATTGGTTATTAGTGATTAATATTGCTGTGCTTTACTTTAGCATTGACGAGGGCATGATTGAGCTACATTTTGTGGCTGGCTTTTTTGCAATCGCATTAATAGTGACTCGTTTAGTGTGGGGGCTGGTGGGCAGTAAAACGGCAAAATTAAGCGCGTTACTGCACTCGCCAATAGCAGTACTTAAAGAGTTTAAAAATCCTAGTAAAGGGGTGGGTCATTCGGCGCCAGGTAGCTACATGGTTTTGTTGTTTTTTGTGCTTATTATAGTGCAGTTAGTAACTGGGCTAATGAGCAGTGATGGCATTTTGACTGATGGTCCTTTGGTTGAGTACGTGTCGAGCTCAACAGTTGATTTTGCAAATTGGCTGCACCGCCTTAACTTCGATATTTTATTTTATGCTATATGCCTGCATGTTACTGCCATAGTTGTGTATAAAATAAAAGGAAAGCCACTTGTCAAAGCAATGATCACCGGTAAACAGGCTAACAGCGAGCAAGCCACTCAAACTAATATAGATAACACCCAGGCACCTTGGTTAGCGTGGGCTATTTTTGTTGGATTACTCGTGCTACTGGCTGTTACATGGGGCAAAGAACCACTTAATTACTTGCTAAGTTAATAGCTAAGAAAAAACAAAACGGCGCATAAAGCGCCGTTTTAGTGTGTGTTGTTTTAATTGTAATTAGTCTTTAAATTGCTTGTGGCAATCTTTACAGCCTTTGGCCCAAGCGCCAAATGCTTTACCAATTACCGCCTTATCACCAGATTGAGCTGCTAAAGCTAACTTATCTGCATTGGCCGCGAAGGCATTGGCTTTTTTAACAAAGGTTGCATTGTCTGACCATACATCAGCTAAGGCTGCCGTATCACCTTTATCTGTGCCTTCGTAAAACGCTTCCCATGGCATTTTAGAAAGGGCAGCTGCGTTATTAGCGCGCATTTTAAATTGTTCTGCATCAAAAGGAATTTTACCTTTTAGCATTGCGCCCATATCGCTAATTTGCACTGAAATCATAGAAAATGCAGCTTGACGGTATTCAATAGCATCACTTGGCTCTTTAAATGCAGTATTTGCAGATACGCTAAGTGTACATGTCGCTAAAGCAACCCCTGCTAAAAATTGTTTAAATTTCATGTTTTGCCCCTGTAAGAAATTATATCTACTAATTAGACATCTTGAATCGATTACTTATTTTATTCAAGTGAAACTTTAATGTCTCATAGCTTGCTGTAAGATTATTTTTAAATATAGGGTCTTCATTGTTAACGAGTGTAAACGATCTGTTGTCATTGGTTTGTCAATTGTGTACCTTGAGTCATCATAAAAATAAATAACGAAGGAAGTTTATGAAGCATAATATCTTTAAAATGTCGGCGCTTTCTGCCGCAGTAGTTATGACGCTAGCAGGGTGTGGTGGCAGCGACAATGACAATAATAGCCAAGTTGCTGTAGTAACCGATGTTGCACCAAAAGCAAGCGATGTAGCCGTTGCCGGTTTAAAGCAATGGGTACCTGTAACAGCTGAGTTTAATGCAAGTGATAACGATGGCGATACACTAAGCTATACATTTACTGAAAATGGTGAAGCGGTTGAAGCACAAGATGGCGTATATACTTTTAGCCACGGCTTACTCACTGTTGAAGGTGATACCTTTACTTACGTTCCAGTTTCGGGTGAAGATGCGGTAATTGATTACACCGCTAATGCAAATGGTAAATCGGCGTCTGCGCAATTAGTTATTAGTGATATTGCAACTGATCCGTTAGCTAATCAGCAATGGCATCTGCGTAACACAGGTCAAAAGTCGTACGCTCTAAGCGATGAAATGAAGCAAGGCCTAATTGATTTATATGTTAACCAATTAGGTTACAGCGAAGAAGAAGCGCAAACTATTTTTGACGAGGATTTTGCTGAATCAGAAGCAGAAGAATTGGTTGTTGGCGAGGATATGAACGTAGCAGCAGCTTATGCTCAAGGTGTTACAGGTGCTGGCGTAACGGCGGTTGTTGTTGATTCTGGTATGGAAATTCGTCACGAAGATTTAGTTGATAACGTTTTACCTAATCGCTCTCTAAACTTAGATGCAGAGGCGCTTGACCGTACCGACCCTACAAGTTTGTCAAACAGTGGTGACCACGGTACTAGTGTTGCAGGCTTAATTGCAGCAAAAGGCTGGAATGGTAAAGGCGGGCGCGGTGTTGCACCAGATGCTGGTCTCATTGGCATGAACTACCTAGGTGGCGATAAAATTGAGCAAACCGATTTACTCGCTCATGGTTTCCCTGGAAGCGGCATTAGCACATCAGAAAACATTTCTGCTTTTAACCGCAGCTACGGTATTACCTTCCCAACGTTTATTGGTTACTCAGAGCTAGATGAAGCTATCGAGTCATACCCTAACCTTAGCCTTCGTGGTGGTAAAGGTGCGCTAAACATGAAATCAAGCGGTAACTCGTTTGTAGATGGTGGCGATGAAGGGTCATTATGTGCTGATAATGGCGCAAATGAGTTAGGTCTTACTTGTTATAACGGCGCGTTTGAGCCAAGCCAGGGTCATCCATATTACTTAAGCGTTGCAGCTGTAAATGCTGATGGTACACATACAAGCTACTCAAGTGGTGGTGCTAACCTAATGGTTTCAGCCCCTGCGGGTGAATACGGGCGCTGGGCGCCTGCCATGGTAACAACTGATCAAATGACCTGTATTAACGGGTACTCAGGCTTTAATGGTAGCTCGATTACAGCATGGGCTGCAGCATATGGCGAAGACTTTGCGGCATCGCAATACCCATTCAATTACCCAGGCCATGAAGATAACGCTAGCTGTAACTATACCTCAACGTTTAATGGTACTTCTTCGGCAGCACCTAATGCGTCAGGTGTAGTATCACTGATTTTATCAGCTAATCCGGAGCTAACATGGCGCGATGTTCGTCATATCTTAGCTACTACCAGCACAGTCAACGATACAGAAGATGAAGTTATAACGCTTAGCGTTGGTGAAGGTGAATTTGTAGCGCATGACGGCTGGGTTGAAAATGCAGCAGGTTATAACTTTAATAACTTATATGGTTTTGGGCGTGTAGATGCTGGTGCTGCCGTTGAGATGGCAAAAGAGTACGACGTAGTATTAGGCGAGCAAGTTATTACAGATTGGAGTGGTGTTGGCTCTGTTGTTGAAGAAGATGCCCTTACGCTAGAAATTCCAGACAACAGTGCTGCGGGTGTTACACAGCAAATCATTGTTGAAGAAGAGTTAAACATTGAAGCTATGCAGTTCAAGTTTGATGTGAGCAACACTGAAATGGGCTTTGGTTTAGCGGATGGTACGCAAACCTCTGCTGGTACCGATTTAGCAATCGAAGTAACGTCTCCATCAGGCACGCGTAGTGTATTACTAGCGTCTAAGCAAGCTCTATTCTACCCAGCTTATAGTTTTACTAATGGTTGGAACACAGGTTATGTTTTAAAGGATGCGGTACTTATGTCTAATGCCTTCTATGGCGAGACAACAAAAGGTACGTGGACTATTCGTGTTCTTGATGCTGCAGCAGATAGTTTTGCTTTTACTGATGGTACTGACAATGGTCTTGGAGTTACTGGTATTTCAAATAACCGTGCAGCAAGCGTTTTAGAAGGCGTTTCGTTAAGAGCATTTGGTCACGCAGGTCAAGAGTAAGGAATATAGATATGAAAATGAATAAATTAGTTATTTTAGGTGCTGCTGCGTGTATTTCTCTAAGTGCAACAGCGAGTTCAGTAGCAGATAAAGAGCTGCAACTTCCAAAAAAGCCGGTAAATAGTGTGAAATACAGCAAAACCGACTTTGGCTCTTACGTTGTAGAAAAAAACTTACGTTTAGTACCAGCAAGTGTTGCTGCTGATGAGTATGTTGTTTCTACTAAAGGTGAGATGGCGGTTGTTGAATCTTCTGAGGCTTCATCGTTAGTAACAAAAGGGACGCTGGTACGTAATGTACTAACAAATAACTTAACGTCGCTTTCTGGCAATATCACTATTTTGCTTAAAGATGACATGAACGCAACAGAGGTAGCTCAGCTATCTGGCTTGAAGGTAGTGTCTGTTTTCCCAGGCACTAAAATAGCGGTATTAGCTGTTAATGATGGTCAAGATATTTTAGCTGCTGCAGAGCAGTTAAAGTCATCTGACTATACAAAAGAAGCACGAATTGAAGTGTTAGAGACTATTTATACTGCACAATAAAATTAAAATGTTGTGATAAAAGCCCGAGTAAAGCCTCGGGCTTTTTTATTGCTAATCATTAATATCAGCAAAAATCATCCCTCGGCGCATACTACGTGTGGCCAAAAATACTTCACCAAGTAACGACATAAAACCACATATTAATAAGGCCATTGCAGCCACAAAGCAGCTTGCAATGGTTACCCCTAAATTAATAGATTGAATATGCGATAAAAACAACTGCATTACCACGGCACATACTAGCAAAGCACTTAAAACGCTCATACTAAAAGCAATGTGAATACATCGCGAGCGCTTTAACAGGGCGCGTAGCTCTGTGGCCAAGGTTTTATTAAAGTCTTCATCGGTGCTTACTTTAAGTTTTCGCTCAAGTTGCCTCGCACGATCAGTAATGCGCGCTAAACGATTAGATAAGACTCCGAGTGTGGCTGCAATTCCTGTAATTAAAAAGACAGGGGCGACTGCAGTCTGAATTACTTTAGCCATGGTTAAAATATTTATAACGTCGTTACTCATTCATTTTCCATAGAGAAGTTAGGGTTTGTTTACAGTGATTTACAAATGCCGGTTAGCTAAAAACTTGTTTTTTATTAATCATTTATGATTTTTGCGAAGGGCTTTTTTTGCACCATTGTAATCTAGTTGTAATTGAGTTGTTGCTAGCTTAAGGGCTGAAGTTCTATATTAAAATCACAATTCTAATAATATCGAATTGAGTAAATACAATAATATAAAACACACTCCAGGGGAAATAATGTCTAATATAACACTGAAAAGAACCGCTATTTCATCAGCTATAGGTTTAGCTATGATGTCATACGGCGTAGCAGCTACACCTGATTTATCTAAAGGATACGTCCCAGAAACATCAAGTGTAAAAACATACTCTCAAGATAAAACCATCTCTACTAAAGCACGCTATATTATCCAGCTTGAAGATGAGCCGCTAGCAACCTACAAAGGCGGTATCGCAGGGCTTGAAGCAACCTCTGCCGCCGTTACTGGTGATAGTAAAATTAAACTTAGTTCAGCACCCGCTTTAAAATACAGCAGTTACTTAAAAGCCAAGCAAAAAAGCGTAGCACAAGTAGCCGCGTCTGTTAGTGGGGGCGCTGTATCACACTCATTCAGCACCCTTTTTAATGGTATCGTAGTAGAGGGTGAGCAAGGACAGCGTGAAAAACTCGCTAAACTTGCGGGTGTTAAAAAAGTATTTTTAGATACTGAGTACCACACATTAATGGATGCTTCTATTGATGTAATTAGAGGCGTAGAGGCTTGGCAGGCGCTTGGTGGCCAATCTGAAGCGGGTAAAGGCGTTAAAGTTGCGATCATTGACTCGGGTATTCGCCCAGAAAACCCAATGTTTTCAGATGTGGGTTTCGCAGCTGCAGAGTTTAGTGAAGAAGAGGCTGCTTACATCGCAGAAAACCCTGATTACTGTCGTATAGAGGGCGGTGAAGCCGATTTTTGTAACAACAAATTAATTGTTGCACGTGCATTTGGCCCAACACCAAGTGATGTTCATCCTGATGAATATATTGGCTCTCCACTAGGATACGACGGTCACGGAACGCATGTTGCGGGTACCGCTGTAGGTAACCCAATTGAAATTACTTACCAAGACAATAACGTGTCAATCTCAGGTGTAGCACCAGCAGCACAATTAATGGCTTACAAAGCGCTTTGGCACACAGCCGATGGGCGAGGCAGCGGTACAACTGTAGCGCTCATGGCTGCATTAGAAGCAGCCATTAAAGATGGCGCAGACGTAATTAACAACTCGTGGGGCGGTGGTCCAGGTGGCAACCCTTCTGGTAGTGCGTATAGTGATTTATTCACCGCTGCAGAAGAAGCCGGTGTAGTGGTTGTAACCGCAGCAGGTAACGATGGTAACGGCGCCCAAACTATTGGTTGTCCTAGCTGTATAGAGTCGGGTCTCACAGTGGCCAATACGCAAACAGGGCGTTTTTTCTCTCAGCAAGTTGAAGTGGCAGGCGAAACTTATTTAAGTATTGAAGGAAGCAACGGTTTATTAACAGACCCTATCTCGCTCCCTATAATTTCTGCGCAGGTTGTAGCGCCTGATAACTTTGAAGGGTGTGAAGAGTTCGCTGAGGATATCTCATTTGCGGATTCTGTTGCACTTATCTCTCGTGGTAGCTGCGCATTTACAGCTAAAGCTGAAAATGCAGCAAAAGCAGGTGCAACAGCGGTAATTATCCACAACAATGTTGCAGGCGGTGCAATGGGCATGTCTATGGATGATGCTACAATTCCAGCCTCAGCAATCAGCCAAGAAGATGGTTTAAGCTTAGTTGAGCTTTTAACAGCAGCTGAAGAGCCGGTTATTGCATCACTCGATCCTAGTGTTAAAAGAACAATTCAAGAGAAATTTACTGATGCAGTCAATTCTTCAAGTTCGCGTGGCCCTAATGGTGAGCCTAGCTTCTTAAAACCTGATATTGCAGCACCAGGTACTGATATTTTATCTGCGTATTCGCCAGATGAAGGAAATGGCATTACCTTTAACGCTATTTCAGGTACAAGTATGGCGAGCCCACATGTTGCAGGTGCAGCAGCGCTTATGAAGCAAGCTCACCCAGAATGGAATGCGGTACAGATTA
The DNA here is from genome assembly GCF_001401875.1 of Pseudoalteromonas sp. P1-13-1a. Lineage (NCBI taxonomy): Bacteria > Pseudomonadati > Pseudomonadota > Gammaproteobacteria > Alteromonadales > Pseudoalteromonadaceae > Pseudoalteromonas > Pseudoalteromonas sp. P1-13-1a. Next base: position 14,640 of record NZ_LKDV01000021.1, read on the forward strand.
AAACCGCACTTATGAGTTCATCTAAAATGGATGGTCTACATAAAGAAGACTTAGTGACAAAAGCTGATGCCTTTGATGTAGGTGCTGGTCGATTAGATGTACCTAATGCGCTAGAAGCTGCGCTTACGTTTGAACATGGCTCTTACGCCGATCCGAGCTGTTTAAGCGTTTGTAGTTTCTCAAATACCGTGCAAAACATGACAGATACAGCTGGCGAGTGGACGGCAAAAGTAGTAACAGATATGCAAGGCGCAGAAATCTCTGTGTCTCCTAATACAGTTACACTGGGTGCACATGGTTCTACTTCTACTGATTCAGAGGGTGCTGAAACAAGCACAGACATGGCTGAGTTTAACCTAGATATTGATTCAACGTTTAATGATGTTAAAGGTTGGAACTTTGGTCACGTTGTATGGACTCATACTGAAACAGGCCAAGTCGCGCATTTACCATTTGCTATTTATGATAACGAAGCAACCAATAGCAGTGTGTTTAGCGCAACAGTCGATGCCGATTCTTTAAACTCTTCTACTCCAGCAAAAATAGGGGTGCAATTTAACAATACTTTATTTACTGAAGAACTATCTGTAAATGTAAAACTTGATGAGAATGCGGAGCTTTTAAAAGGTGCAGCGCCTGTTGTTGAAGTGACTAATGGTGCAGGCGAAGTAACATTAAGTGAAGACAACAAAGAGCTTACCTGGACGGGTACATTAGGACCAAAAGAGTTTGCTATTAACAGCAGTGATTTCTTAGGTACCTTCTCATTGGCTGATGATGACTTTGAGCCTCAAGCGTGTCCTGACGGGTGTGATGAAATAACCATTACGGTTGAAGCTGACTTTATTTTTGATGGGAAAGAGTACTCAGCATTTACCATCTCAGATAATGGCTTTATTGCTGTTGGTGCAGATGTAAACACCACTAACTCTTGGAGCCCTCAAGCAATGCCTAATGCACGTACACCTAACGGTGTTATAGCGCCGCTTTGGGCTGACTTTGATTTAGCGGGTGGTACGTCCGGTGGCGGTGAGATCTATGTTGCTAAATTTGATAGCGGTTATGTTGTTGTAGAATGGCATGATGTTGAGCTTTGGGGTAGCGCTTCAGGTGATAAGTACACGTTCCAAGTGATCTTAAAAGAAGGCACTGATGAAATACGTATGAATTACATTGATGTACCCACATTGCCTGCTCCTTACTCTGCGGGTGTAGAGTCTGCCGATGGTAACGTAGGAGCTATGCTAGACACCGTTCCAACGGGTAATGGTATTGGTAGTGGCTATTTGGTTGATCAAATTAAAGGCGGTGTGGTTGATATTCAATATCAGGCTTTTGCAAAAGATCGCAGCCATTACACAGCAGCAGATTCTGTAGAAGTTGATGAAGAGCAAACAGTGACTATTGATGTATTAGCTAATGATATGGCTGAGTCGCGTTTTGTATTTGACGCAGTAGCTTCTTCAGAAACAGAAAATGCAGAATTCTCTGCCCATAAAGGCGTAAGAATTAAAGGCAGCCTAGTCGCATCAACTGTTGAGGTGGCTTCTGCACCTGCAAATGGTTCAACTACAGTGAATGAAGATGGCACAATTGATTATACGCCAAATGCGCAGTTCTCTGGTGAAGATAGCTTCACATACACAGTGCGTGAAGCATCAGGCACGACTGCTGAAGAAACCATGGTATCAATTGTTGTTAACGATACCATTGCAGACCCTCAGCCTGTGACCCCAACTCCAGAGCCTGAAAGCAATGGTTCATCGGGCTCACTCGCTTGGTTAACGTTACTTGCTGCGCCGTTTGCATTTATGCGTCGTCGTAAACAAAAGTAATTTTATAACTACTTAGTTATTTTAAAGGGAGCCTCGGCTCCCTTTTTACATAGCTTCACAAACTAAATTACATCACGCTTTATTATTAGGTATATTTAATATCATCAATAATAAAAAACATAGAGATTTAATAATGATTCGTTCTTCATTTACGCTAGCGGCGTTATCACTCGCGGTGCTAGCAGGGTGTGATAATGCGCCAAAAAGTACACCTTCAGAGACAGCAACAACGATGCAAACTCAACAAACAGAAAAACCAGTGAGCGCCGTGGCGCCGATTGCTAAAAAAGTACCGCATGAAATGACGATTCATGGCGATACGCGTATTGATGATTACTACTGGCTACGTGATGACGAGCGTAAAGCGCCAGAAGTTATAAGTTACTTAAATGCAGAAAACGCCTATACCGATGCAATGCTTGCGCACACTAAAACGCTGCAAGATACGTTATTTGAAGAGCTAAAAGGGCGTATTAAAAAAGACGATGACTCGGTGCCAGTAAAAAGAGGTGATTATTTTTATTCATCGCAAACCCGTGGCGAAAACGAATACCCTACTTATGTTCGCAGTAGCGACTTTAAAGGCAGTGATCAGCAAGTTATTTTAGATGTAAATGCGTTGGCCAAAGATCACGACTACTTTGCTGTCAGTGGCTTATCTGTAAGCACTAACGGAAATTTAATGGCGTACGGGGAAGATACTGTTAGCCGTAGAATTTACACCATAAAGGTAAAAGATTTAACCACAGGACAGTTGCTCGAAGACACGCTTGAGGGAACAAATGGCGGCGTTATTTGGGCAAACGATAATAAAACCTTTTATTACATTAAAAAAGATGCACAAACCTTACTTGGCTATCAAGTTTACCGCCACACATTAGGTACACCGCAAAGTGATGATGAGCTTATCTACGAAGAAACTGATACAAGCTATTACACAGGTATTAGTAAGAGCAAAGATGGCTCAGAAATATATATTTGGCACAGCAGCACCAATGCCTCTGGTATGTCGGTACTCAGTGCAGATGATATTAAAGCAAAACCTAAGCGCTTAATTGAGCGTGAGGACGACCTTGAATACAGTATTTCAAAGCTTGGCAATACGTACTACATCGTTACTAACTTAAATGCGGTTAACTTTCAGCTTATGAAAGTGGATGTAGATAAAGCGCATGATAAAGCAAATTGGCAAACGGTGATTGCCCCGCGCGATGATATTAAGCTTGAAGGCGTTGATTTATTTAAAGACTACCTTGTGTACCAAGAACGAGAGCAGGGTCAGTCACGCCTTATTGTACGCCATTTAACTACTGGAGATGAGCATACGCTAAGCTTTAACGACAGTGCGTATACCATTGCAAGCTATGGCAATAACGATATAAACAGCGACAAATTACGTGTTTACTATACGAGTATGACTACGCCAGGTACCTCGTACGATATTGACCTTAAATCGGGTGATAAAACGCAACTTAAACAGCAAACTGTGTTAGGTGATTTTAACGCAGATAACTATGCCTCTGAGCGTATTTTCGTAAAGGCTCGCGACGGTATTAAAGTGCCGGTAAGCTTAGTGTACCGTAAAGATGCATTTAAAAAGGATGGCACAAACCCATTACTTCAATACGGCTATGGCTCGTACGGCGCAACAATGGACCCTACTTTTTCAAGCTCCCGCTTAAGCTTATTAGACCGTGGGTTTGTGTTTGCTATAGCGCATGTGCGTGGCTCGCAAATGTTAGGTCGCCCATGGTATGAAGATGGCAAATTATTAACTAAAAAGAACACGTTTAACGACTTTGTTGATGTAACTAAGTCATTAGTGACACAAGGTTATGGTGCAAAAGACGAAATATTTGCCTACGGAGGGAGTGCTGGTGGTTTATTAATGGGCGCGGTGGTTAACCAAGCACCTGAGTTGTATAAAGGGGTGGTTGCAGCAGTGCCTTTTGTTGATGTGGTTACCACCATGCTTGATGAAAGCATACCGCTTACAACCAATGAGTATGGCGAGTGGGGTAACCCAAATGAAAAAGAGTACTATGACTATATGCTGTCGTACTCACCGTATGACCAAGTGGCTAAACAAGCGTACCCAAATATGCTAGTGACTACGGGCTTACATGACTCGCAAGTTCAATACTTTGAACCAGCTAAGTGGGTTGCAAAGCTACGTGACTTTAAGACAGATGATAATAAACTGCTATTTAAAATAGATATGGAAGCCGGCCACGGCGGTGCATCTGGTCGCTTTAAGCGCCTAGAAGATACAGCGCTTAATTACGCCTTTATGCTGGATTTAGCTGGTATTAAAAACTAAGTCAGCATGCCCTAATGGGAATAAAAATTAAGTAATGTTTTAAAGGTATAGCCAATGGCTATACCTTTATTTTTTGTGGCAAGTTAAAGCTAAACATGGTGCCTTTACCTAATTCGCTCTGCACGTTTATTTCGCTATCCATCAAGGCAAGTAAACCTTTACAAATAGCCAGCCCTAAACCGCCTTGTTGGCGGCCTTCGTTATTAGAATTAGATGCTTGGTAGTGTGGATTAAAAATAGCATCTAGCTCATCATGTTTTATACCTACACCTGTATCAGAAACCTGCACAAATAACTGTGCATTATCTATATGCTTAACGTGGACAGCTATATTGCCGCCGTTAGCTGTATGCCTAATGGCGTTATCAATTAAATTACTCAGCACACGCTCAAGCTTTGCAATATCCGCTACAACAGGAAAATCGCAAATAGCAGGCTCCACGCTTAACTTAATGCCTTTGCTGTCAGCAGCCAGACTAAATTTGGCAATACAATCGTAAATTAACTCCCCTAAATTAAAGGTTTCTTTGTGTATGCTTATTTCGCCGTTTTCTAAGTGAGCGAGTTCAAAAATTTGCTCAATAAGTTGTTTAAGTTGTGCGCAATTGTTGAGCGAAACGTGTAAGTACTCTTGTTGCTCATTAGCGCTTAGTTGCGAACCTGATTGATTAAGTACCTCTAAAAATCCTTGTAAAGAAGCAAGCGGTGTACGTAAGTCGTGAGATAAATGAGTCAGTAGCTCTTTGCGTTGTTTATCGCTTTGCTCAAGTGCTTTAAATTGCTCATTAATACGGGTCACCATGGCTTGTATGCTTCGCCCTAGGCTATGCACCTCGTTACTTTTTTGGGTCGAAAAGTTACTCAGTTTTGTGTCTGTTAAGCTGTAATTGGCCGCTTCTATATTACTTACATCTTGAGCTAAACGTTGAATTGGGTTGGTAAAAAAGCGCAGTAAAATAAGCATTGCAATCAGTAAAAATGCCAAGGCCGATGTTAGCCATAATGCTGCAAGCCATAGTCGGTCGTTACTTTTTATATTATTAAGTGAAGTGTCGTAAGCTTCTCCACCAATTATAACGTACAGGTATCCTTGCAATGTGTCGTTATTAAACACAGGAGCGACAGAAAATATTTTTTGTTGAGTTTGGTCGCGCGGGTTATCTCCATATATAGGGGCTGCATCAGGGTTATTAATCAATGTTTTAAGGGGCGCTAAATTAATGTGTGTACGTTTTACCTTGCCGGGCTCAGCTGAATAAGTAAGGATTTTGCCGTTTTCATCAACAAAATAAAACTCAAATGCGGGACCTAATAACATTAAAGTATGAAACAGGTTTTCAAGGGCTTTGTAATCGTAAACACCTTCTTTAATAAGTGGGTTATCTTGAACTAAGTGTTCGGCCAGTGCTAGATGTAGGTTTTGCTCGCCATGGTGTTTGGAATTCAGTTCTAGCTGTTTACTCCAGCTATAAACAAGTGCACAAATAAAACAAAAAATAATTACCAAAGAGATAGCTAGTTTTTGATATAAAGACAAATTGAACATAAAAGTTACCCAAGTTGGCTAGGGTTGAGTTTATAGCCTACACCCCATACGGTTTCTATAAAGGGAGCTTGATGATGCTGCTCAAGCTTGGCGCGTAAACGGTTGATATGTGAGTTAACCGTGTGCTCGTAGCCACTATGTTGGTAGCCCCACACTTTATCTAATAGTTGCTGGCGACTAAATACGTGGTTAGGGTGACGAGCAAAATACACCAACAAATCAAATTCAGTGGCGGTGAGGTTAAGGGCTTGTTCGTCTAAATAAACTTGATGTGAGCTAAATTCAATGTTGAGCGAGCCTATATTTAGTGTTTGTTCGTTGCACGGGATGTCGTTTTCATTATTTTGAATCGCCAGAAGTTGAGAGCGGTGGCGTAACTGTGTTTTTACGCGCGCTTGTAATTCGCGAGCAAAAAAGGGTTTACAAATATAATCATCTGCGCCCATTTCAAGCCCAATTACACGGTCCATATCGCTACTGAGCGCAGTAAGTAAAATAACGGAAATGGTAGGGTAGTGCTCTTTAATTTTACGGCATAGGCTTAAGCCATCCATTTGCGGCAGGTTTATATCTAATAAAATAAGCCCGTAAGGCTGTTTTGCTATTTTTTTAAGTGCAAGCTCAGCGCTTATAACATGATCAACATGTAGATTTAGCGTGGTAAGTTGAGTTGTTATTAATTGACCGATTTCTCTGTCGTCTTCTACTACCAGTATTTTTTCGTGACGCATGTATTAACCTCGTAAAAAAAAGGGACCTCCATGTCTCCTCACATCCCCATTACAAGCTGGTTATTACTGTGTGCGCTCAATCATTATTTTAGAGACAGGGTTATCAAATTTTTGCCCTGCTCCGAGTGCAGAAGTTGATAGCCCATCTTGATTAGACACAACACCTGGATGCATTGTTATTAAATCAATAATGTCGTCGCGTATTTCGTTAAACCCTTCGCCATTTGCAGCCGGGCCTGGCACAGTTTCAGCCGTTTCGGTATTTGCCTCTGTACCTGCATCATAAGCTAAGGTGGTGCGCGTTAGCGTATCGCCTACTGCTAATGTAGATACATCTATAGAACTAAGACCGGTAAAAGCATCATTTGTATTCCCAAGCATGGCAGCAAAAGACAAATTAAGTACATCTTGCGCTTCAACAGATAGCGTTACAGACGTTGTTTCTCCAGGGCCAATAGGGCCTTCTGCTGAGGCTGAAGCGAGTGCATTTTCGTCACTAAGGTACGCTTCGTTAGCGCCGCTTTCTGCAATCATTTCTAAGCCTATGGAGGCTGTTTCACCAAATTGCCATGGTGCGGTTTCATCAAATGCAATAACAGAAAGTGGCGATAGGGGCTGTCCAGCCGTTAAGTTACTAAAGGTAATAGTAAACTCATACACTACAGGTTCCGGCTCAACCACCACCACAGGTTCTTGATCTTCAATAGAGCTGTTATTATCGTTATCGCCACATGCGGCTAGTGAGCTGGCTAACAGTAAAATAAGCGCACTTTTTTTAAAATTAGAAAGAGATGACATAATTAACTCTCCTATTTAACCGTCACAGTTAATTTTGCAACGGGGTTTAACCATCTGTGTACGGTGTTACTTAAATCACTGCTACCGGCATTTAAGTCGTCGTCACCTAAATTACCAGGATGAATATGTACATTCACATTGCTATCAGTACTGGTTAAACCTGCGCCGCCTGTACCTGCATCACCCCCAGGTGCTGCTGGGATCCCCGGCGTACCAGGCGCACCTGAACCTTCAACTACTAACTCATTGTTCTGCTCAGTACCTGCATCGTAGGCATTAAGATACACTGTATAGGTACCTGCTTCGGTTGGGATTTTCCAGCTATTAAGTCCAACAAAGCCATCATTGGTAGGTAATAACATGGCAGTAAGTGAAAGGTATTCGTTAGTGTCTGCCGTCATAAGGGTGGCAGAGGCAGAAGCCGTTGGGGCAAGTAACCCTTCAGCTGGGTTTGCTACCATATCACTTCCTGCCGCACTTGCTTGAGCCATTAGCTCGGCAATATTGCCGCCTTCAGCCATTGTTTGTAGCGCTGTTGAAGCCTCTGTCGCTACTTCAAACAATTTACCTTCAGCGTCGTGCGCTGTTATTAACACAGGTGTAAAGTGAATACCTTGGGTTAAATTAGTCAATTCTAAATCAAGCTCTGCAGCTTGTGTTGTTTGGCTTGCTACGGCTAAAAGAGTGGCAAGTGTAAGTGCTGATGTTTTCATTATTATTTCCTGTAAGTGATGATTCAGGTTAAGTATTGAATAACCACCTCAAGAAACTCTCACAAAGTTATCACTTTTTTATCACAGCGGGTTAGGATGTGATATTTAACAATACAGCTATGATTTATGGACACCTGCTCAATAAAAAGGCAGTATGTATTAACTAAAAAGGAGAGCGTAATGGAAGAAAATCAACAGCTTGAGCCGTTATCAAAAGACGAAAAAACATGGGCAATGCTTTGTCACTTAAGTGCTGTAGCCGGTTTTGTTATTCCGTTTGGATCGATACTTGGGCCATTAGTGGTATGGCTTATTAAAAAAGATGAAATGCCAATTGTCGATTTACACGGTAAAAAATCGTTAAACTTTCAAATCACTATGGCTATTGCCTACTTTGTGTGTTTTTTACTTGTGTTTGCTGTAATAGGCTTGGTTTTGTTGCCTCTTGTGGCTATTTTTTCGTTTGTCATGGTGGTTTTAGCCAGTATTAAAGCCAACGAAGGCAAAGAGTTTAATTACCCGCTGAGTTTAAATTTGGTAAAATAAACAGCCACTTTTTAATAAACCCAGCTGTATGCTGGGTTTTTACTTTAAGTACTTAATGCTTTATATCACCTTATTTTTTAGTGCGTTTGTGTCCGCTACTTTATTGCCAAGCTCCTCAGAGGTGGTACTTGCGACGATGATAAGCCAAGCTAAAGCTAATCTATGGCTGCTGTGGTTAGCCGCTACGTCAGGCAATGTACTTGGAAGTTGTGTTAATTATTGGCTGGGTACCCATGTGCTGCGCTTTAAGCACAAAAAGTGGTTTCCTGTCTCTGAGCAGGGAATTGTTAAAGCACAATCTCAGTTTAAAAAATATGGCGTGTACAGCTTACTGTTTGCTTGGCTACCGATTATTGGCGATCCGCTAACGGTTATTGGTGGTATATTTAAAGTACGTTTTAGTGTATTTTTATTGCTAGTAACACTTGGCAAAGGCGTGCGGTATTTAGTCGTTATTGCCCTTGCCATAGGCTTAGATAAAATAATTTAATATTATTTAACCCAATCAAGTGTAAGTGATACCGAGTCGGCAAAACGCAGTGCATGTGGTTTATCCACACGTGCTTTGGCGTAATGCACGCTGGGGTGTTTATGGCATACAGCAAGTATTTCAGCAACCAGCTTTTCAAGTAACAAAAAGTGACCTTGTTCTACTAGGTTTATCACCTCTTTGGTGATCACTTTATAATTAAGGGCTTGTTCTACTTCGTCTGTTTTACAGGCTTCATCAGCAGGATAGTGAATTTCTAAATTAATCACTACATCTTGCTTTTTTTCCCGCTCTTCAGGGTTAAAGCCAATAAACGTACGTAAGCGTAAGTTGGTTACGTTAATAATTGCGTTGGCCATTATTACCCCTTAATAAGTTGTAAAAACTCGTTACGCGTTTTAGAGTCTGATCTAAAGTTACCTAGCATTACCGAGGTACGCATGCTTGAATTTTGCTTTTCTACACCGCGCATCATCATACACATGTGTTTAGCTTCAACAATAACCCCCACGCCTTTAGCACCGGTTACTTCCTCAACGGCTTTTGCAATTTGATGTGTTAATTGCTCTTGTATCTGAAAACGGCGTGCGAACATATCAACAATACGTGCAAATTTAGATAAGCCCAGTACTTTACCATCGGGAATATAGGCAATATGACAACGACCAATAAAAGGTAATAGGTGATGCTCACACATAGAGTAAAGCTCTATATCTTGCACAAGAACCATATCGTCTGCGTCTGAGGTAAATACTGCATTATTGGTAATTTCATCGAGCGTTTGACGATACCCTTTTGTTAAATACTCCATGGCTTTAGCTGCACGTTTTGGCGTGTCGAGCAGACCTTCACGATTAGCGTCTTCACCTACAGCAGTAATTATATTTTGATAACTTTGTTTTAATTCGTCATGCATAAATTTCTCAGTTTTAATGTGTGTTTTACTTTAAATGGCGACCGCCATCCACAGGCAAAGCGCGGCCTGTGATGTAGTGGCTGCGCAGCAATAAATCAATACTATTAATAATTTCTTGGCAACCAGGCTCTATACCCATCAATGATTTTTTAAGGGTTTTGGCGCGATAAGCCTCGTCATCATGTTCGTTAAAAATAATCAACGATGGCGCTACCGAATTCACCTTTATATTTGGTGCGTACTTAGCGCTAAATGACTTGGTTAAGTTATCAAGCGCAGCCTTACTTGCGGCATAGGCAATGTGTTTTGGGCTACCTGTCTCAACAACATAATCGGTAAGGTGAATGATGTCAGCAGGAGTGCAAGCCTCGGCTTGATACGTCATTAATAGCTCTGCACAGGCATTATTAATTAAATACGGCGTTTTGGCATGAATGCGCATCATGTTGTCAAACAAGTTCGAAAAATCAGGGTTACTGGCTTCGCAGTCCCAACTGGAGGCATTGTGCACTATGGCACGTAAGGAGTGCGTATGCTGTTTAAGTATTTCAATAAAACTGGCAATACCAGCATCGCTGCTAAAGTCGGCGTGTAAGCATACAGCGCCTTGTTGTTCTAACTCATCGACTGCACGGTGGCGCGTACGATAGGTAATAATAATAGCTTGGCCTTGCGATAAAAAGTGCTTGGCAAGTGCAAGGCCAATACGTTGACCAGCACCTGTTATTAAAATAGGAGATGTCATGTAATGCAGTTTTCTCTTTGGCAGGCGTTAAAATTAACTATAAATTAGTTTTTTTCTACGTAACATTACGGCAAATAGATCAGCTAGTGCTTATGCAGCACTAGCTGTTTGAGCCGTTACAACTCATCGTAAATAGTCGGAATGGGTTGGCGCTTATGCTGAGTGCGTACATAAATCTCAGTTAGCTTTTGCTCAACCTCTGCAGCCACTGGCTTACCTTCTAAAAAGTCGTCAATTTGCTCATAGCTTAGCCCTAACGCTTCTTCATCAGTGAGGCCTGGGCGGTCACTTTCTAAATCAGCGGTAGGGGCTTTTGTTACTAATAGCTCTGGCGCACCTAAGGCAGTTGCAAGTGCACGAACTTGACGTTTTGATAAGCCAAATAATGGGGCTAAATCGCATGCGCCGTCACCAAATTTGGTATAAAAACCAGTAATGTTTTCAGCGCTGTGATCGGTACCTACCACTAAGCCTTGGCAAAAACCTGCTATTTCATACTGCGCTACCATGCGTTGGCGTGCTTTTACATTACCCTTAACAAAATCTATTTTAGCTTGGTCGGGCAAGCTTTCGCCACTACCAACAACCGCCGCCATAGCTTGTTCGTGTAATGCGTCGGCAGCAGGCTTTACGTTTACGGTCATACGTTTGCTTGGCTTAATGAAGTCAACGGCCATTTGCGCTTCGTCTTCATCTGCTTGTACACCGTATGGCAAACGAACTGCAATAAATTGGTACTTATTCGTGTTTTGTTCAGCGTTTAGTTCATCTACGGCTAATTGACATAAACGTCCACAGGTCGATGAGTCAACACCACCGCTAATGCCAAGTACTAGCGATACACTGTGGGCTGCCACCAAGCGTGCTTTTATAAAGTTAACTCGACGGGTAATTTCGGCATTTACATCAATAGTTGGCTGAACTTTCATTTCAGCCATAATTTCGGCGCGCATGGCCAGCTCCTTGTCATTTAATAAGTCGTTTTTAAATAGGCTTACATTATCTGGTTTAGTGGTGATTAATTAAAGTCCTAAATGTGCTTTTATACGGCTAAGCTCGGCTTTTAGTTCCTCAATTTCTGCAAGTAACTCGTTAATTTCATCGTTTTTAACTTCTGCGACTTCTGCAGCTGGCGCTGGGCTTGGCACTATTGCTGGGTCAGCAAAAAGGTGCATGTAGCGATTTTCTCGTTTGCCGGGCTCACGCTCAAGCTTTGTAACGTAGTCATCTTTTGCCAGTGCGCTCAGAGCTGTTTCTACTTCGCTCACGTTTGTAAACTCAGCTAGACGCGCGCTGCGCGTTCTCAGCTCACCGGGTGTTTGTGCGCCGCGCAGTAACAGTAAACATAGTATTGCCCGTTGCTGCGAGCTTAGCTGTAAACTACTAAATTCTGTATTACAAAAACGGTGGTCGTATTTATTAACTCGCCCCGATAGCCCTTCGTCTAGCGTTACAAGGCGCTGGCTTATAAGCTCATCAAGTGTTTGTTGAACCTCACTTTCGCTCAAGTTTACAACCGGATCTCGGTTGGATTTTTGGTTACACGCATTCGTTAGTGCGTTCAACGACAGTGGATAGTGCTCGGGTGTAGTGCTTTGCTTTTCTAAAAGGCAGCCAATAACGCGCTGCTGATTTGCTGATAAATGCATGGCTTTTCTTTATTAGTAAACAGTATTTTTAGCTTACACCTTTATTGTGTACCAAGCCATTGTTGCAATTTAGGCTCTAGTGCAGCAGAGTCTAAAGGTTTGGTTAAATAATCATTCATTCCGGCATCTAGGCACTTTTCTTTGTCGCCTTGCATTGCATTTGCCGTTAACGCAATGATTGTAATATGTTTATTATGCTGGCCCGCTTTACCTTCGCGTATAGCTTGCGTGGCTTGGTAGCCATCCATCACGGGCATTTGGCAATCCATTAAAACTAACTGGTATTTTTTGTCTTGGCTGCTGTTTAGCTTATCTAGTGCATCTTGGCCGTTTTGTGCAATATCAAAGGTAAGGCCAATTTGTTTTAACAAAGCAGAGGCAACCACCTGATTTACTTTGTTATCTTCTACTAAAAGCACTTGCGCGTGCGCTGAGATTTCTTTAGGTTTTTCGGTCAACTCATTTTGCAGTTGCGCTTGGCGCTGTTGTTGCTCTATGAATTTATCGTTAGTCAGAGAATCAAATAAATCTGACGGGGTGAGCGGTTTAAATATCAGGCAATCTATATTTATACCAATGTTATTATGCTCTTGGGAGTAACTCATCGGTGCCATAACGACCAGCTTACTTTGCTTGGTTGTTACCCTGTTTTTTAATGCGTTGATTTGTAAGTGTGCAGCATGCTCAAAAAAATAATAATCGACTAGCAGTGCATCTGGCTGGGTATCGCAGTTATCAAAATAAGTAATAATGTCGCTATAGTCATTTAAAATAGTAACGTGTGCGCCCCATACACGTAATTGTTTAGCGGCAATATTGGCGTTAAGTGTACAGGTATCAACAATTAAAATATGTTTGTTATTAATTAAATGGCTGGGTAAATCTTGGGCTTTAGTTAAACGCGGCTGTATTTTTATAGAAAACGAAAAAGTACTGCCCTCATTAAGCATGCTGGTTACGTTTACTTCGCCTTCCATTAGTTCACAAAGTTGCTTAACGATAGCTAGGCCAAGGCCTGTACCACCAAATTGACGAGTAGTAGAAGCGTCGGCTTGGGTGAATGAGTCAAATAAGGTCTTTTGTTTTTCTGCGTCTATGCCTATGCCGGTATCAATAATAGAGCAGTGTAAAAAGCTGCCATCAGTGGTTTCTTCTATCTGCGCAGTTACCAAAATTTGCCCATCAATCGTAAACTTAACGGCATTGCCAATCAGGTTATTTAAAATTTGACGCAATCTATTCGGATCGCTAATTATTTCGCTAATTGTAATTTGGGTGGCATCTAAAATAAGGTGGGTATTATTTTGCTCCACTTTAAGCGCAAACGACTCAACCACTTCGCCCAGTAGTTTAGGCAAGTTAAATTGCACATTTTCTATGTCGAGCTTGCCCGCTTCAATTTTAGAAAAGTCTAAAATATCGTTAATTATATTTAAAAGCGATTGTGCCGAAGATTGAGCAAGCTCAATATGGTGCTCTTGCTGCTGGTTAAGTTGGGTACGCTTGATAATATTTAGCATGCCCAATACGCCGTTCATTGGGGTTCTTATTTCGTGGCTCATACTGGCTAAAAACTCGCTTTTAGCCATAACAGCTTGCTCTGCGGCCTCTTTGGCGGTGACTAGCTGTTGTTCGGTTTCAATGCGTTGCTGGCTTGAGTGTAGGCTGCCTACTAGTGCGGCTATAGCTATTAAAAAGCTTTCTTCGTTACGTGACCACGGACGCATTGAGGCGCATTGCTCAGCGCAAACTATGCCAATGGTGCCATTTCCCGCGGGTATGATTACGCACAGCATGGCATTAATATTGAGCGGCGCTAGGTAATGCTTTTTAAGTGGTTTTAATAGCGGGTGTTTTTGAGCATCACTGGTGCTAAAAACAGCGTGTTTTTCGATGGCTTCAAAAAAATCAGGGGCCTCACTTTTAAGCCACACTGCATTATTATTGCCCATTCTGTTTTCAATATTGTGAGAGGCGATAGGGCTTAACGAGGTCTTTGAGCTATTAAAAAACCAGATACTGGCTTGCTCAATGTTTAATGCATGGCAAATAGATTCAGTAATGACTTGTTTGGATTGGCTTAGCTGGCCACTTAAAATAAGCTCGTTAGCAGTAAGCGATGCTAAAATTTCGTTATGTAGAGCTATTTTGCTGTTCTCAAGTTCAATACGTTTACGGGTATCAATATTTTGTAGTGAGCCAAATATTCTTACGCAACGTTCATTTTTTCGCTCGGCCTCACCATGAATAAGCACCCACATTTCACGCCCTTGTGAGTCGATAACTTCAAGCTCTGCTTCGTAACTTTTGCCTTCTTTAATTGCAGATTCAACCAGCTGAGTAATGCGTTCTCTGCTTTCGCCGGCTTTAAAATAATTTAAGTTTGTTGGCCATGAAGGCTCTTTATTTAGGGGGTATTTAAATATTTTTTTGGTCATATCTGACCAATACACTTGTTTGGTTTCTAAATTAAATGACCATGCCCCAATTTGCGCAAGGTCACTCATTGCCTCGAGCATTTTTTCGTTTTGTTGTTGGCGGTTTAGCATTTTTAAAAAGAATAAAAATGCCCATATTAGTAATCCGCAAATAATTATAATGGCAATTCTAAGCGGCCATATAGTTGAAGGAGCAGGGCTCCACCCCTCTTTAGGCGCTACGTATAATTGCCAGCTTCCCCCTTGAAAATTAAGCGTAAAATCCAGCGGATCTTGTGTGGTTATATTGCTATTACCGTAAAAAAACTCGCCTTTTTTGCCTAAACCATGACGCCCTTGAATGGCAATGTTGTAGTTTTTTTCAAGCTCCTTTATGCCTGAGTTTTTATAGACTTTTTCAATGTCGAGCACCACTGATAACAGCCCCCAAAAGCGGTTTTCGGGCGGAATATAAACCGGCACTCTGGCAATAAGGGCAATGTCGCCTTGAACAAGCTTAAGTGGTCCAGCCATAACAATTGTATTGGTATCACGGGCTCTAATGGCATCTTGGCGTTGGTTTTTTTGTTCTAAAAAGTTTAAGCCAATGGCTTTTTCGTTACCTTTTAGTGGGTAAGACATACGAATTATCATGTCGGGTGCGCCACCAATATGGCGTAGCTCACTGGAGGTTTTAAATAAAGGCGCGGCAATTTGCTCAAACCGTGCTTGCTGTAATTCAGGTTCAGCCGATACTGCAACTGCTAAACCACGAACTAGCTGAATGTTTGATACTAACGTTGCTTCTAGCTGTGCACGATATGTACTTACCTGGGATAAAATTTGTAAGCGGTGGGCATCTTTTGCGCGATTATAGTTAATTCTATCAAGTACAATGCTCACTACTACAATTAGCGTAAGCGATAACCAAAAGGTCAGCTTATAGTTGCTGGTAGTGTTTTTTTTGTTGTTATTTTTTGGCGGCATTGGCTAATTCATGCTGTTATTTTAGGCAATTTAACTATAGCTAATTTATTGCATAAATAAAAACGGCGCTGATAAATAAGCGCCGTTTTATTTTTATAATTAGTAGTTTAACTATTAAGCATCCGTTACTTCACGCGCCCAGTGGTTTTGCTTAGCGACATGTAATTTACGGTAGC
The DNA here is from genome assembly GCF_001401875.1 of Pseudoalteromonas sp. P1-13-1a. NCBI lineage: Bacteria > Pseudomonadati > Pseudomonadota > Gammaproteobacteria > Alteromonadales > Pseudoalteromonadaceae > Pseudoalteromonas > Pseudoalteromonas sp. P1-13-1a. The sequence continues at coordinate 30,509 of NZ_LKDV01000021.1, forward strand.
CATCAAGTAGAGCCGCATGCTTTTTAAAGCCTTCAAGCGATAAACCCGGGAAGGTTAAACCATTGAATAATTTACGGCCTTCTGCAATTTCAATAGCAAGCGTTACGTTGTCGTTGCCAAACATTAAACCAAGAGCTTCTTGGTAGTCAGCGTACTCACGTTCGTCATCGTACTTAATTTCAAGAATGGCTTTCAAGCAACGGAAATGGCGCATTGCCTCTTCGCTTACTTGGCCTGTGTGCAGTATCCAGTCTACCCAATCAATGGCTTCTTCGTTGCCTGCAGCTAAGCATAGGTGCGCTTTAAGCTCACCAATACGCAGTGTATGCCATGGTGTGTCGGCGTCGGTGGCAAGGCCAATAAATTCTGCAGCACGAATAATATCGCTGTGGCCTGCTTCTTCTAGGCTGTCGTAAATGTCCATCCACTGCTGCGTATCGTACTGATCAAGCGATAAGAATGCTTCACGGAATTTAGCGCCTTCGTTGTTGTTACGCCAAATTAGTTCATCAACTGGGTAAATGTCTGACATCCCTGGCACTAAAATACGACACGCATACACGTTTAAGTGTGTGTAATCCATGATGTAAATATCGTGGCCCATGCTGTGAATTAAGTCAGTACAGAAGTTGTATTCTTGCTCTGTTGTACCGCTAAAGTCCCAATGCACAAAATCAAAGTCAGGTGTTGCGCGGAAAAAATCATGCGAGATTAAACCGCTTGAATCGATAAAGTGCAGTTCAATGTTTTCAGGTGTTGCAACTTCATCGTTATCAAACGTAGCCGGTTGAAACACATCAAGTTGGTCAAGGCGACGACCTTGCAGTAGCTCTGTAACCGTACGCTCAAGGGCAACTTCAAATGACGGGTGAGCACCAAACGAGGCAAACACAGAGCCATCAACAGGGTTAATAAGCGTTACGCTCATTACAGGGTATTTACCGCCAAGTGATGCATCGGCAATACGTAAATGAAAACCATGACTGCGAAGCTCTTCACACGCTTCATGAATTTTAGGGTATTGCTTTACAACGTCTTCAGGGACAATTGGCAAACAAAGACCTTCTGCGATAATACGATTTTTAATAGCGCGCTCAAATACTTCTGATAGCCCTTGTACGCGAGCTTCAAATTTAGTGTTGCCTGCGCTCATGCCGTTAGAAACAAAAATATTACCAATCACGTTTACCGGAATGTATACGTCTTGGTTATCGCGTTGGCGTGTGTATGGCAGTGCACAAATGCCGCGCTCGTTATTACCTGAGTTAAAATCAAATAGGTGTGAGGCATTAAGCTCGCGCTCTGGGTCAAAGTAATCCCACAGGCTTTCGTCCATTATGCCCTCTGGCACTTCATTGCCTTCAACTTTAAACCACTTCTCATTTGGATAATGAGTAAAGTCACCGTTTGCAAATTCTTCACCTAAATAAAAGTCGGCAAAAAAGTAATTGCAGCTTAATCGTTCAAAGTATTCACCGAGCGCAGAGGCGATAGACGCTTTATCGGTTGCGCCTTTACCGTTGGTAAACATAACACCGCAGTCGCTGTCTTTTATATGAACTGAATAACAGTTAGCTACAGGGTTAAGCCAAAGTGCTTCTTCAATATTGATGTTTAGCGCTTTTAGCTTGTTTTGCATGGTAGAGATAGACGACTCTAGGTCGCGGTCTTTACCTTTGATAAATGTTTTTTCAGTCATATGAGTCTCAACTAGATCTGCACAAAATGTGGAATAGCTATTATCGTGGATTTTGATGTTTATTTCACCCTTTGCGAGTAAGAACATTATTATTTAATAAAACTATGGTTATTATATGTGCAACAAATAGTGTAAAGGACATATTAATGTTTAAAGTAATCAAATGGCTAGTATTGCTCATTGTGGTTTTAGGATTAGCAGGTACGGCGCTGGTTTACGGCGTATTAAGTTTAAGTATGCCCACACTGGATGGTAAAGGGCAAAGTACAGCAATTAATAAACCGGTTACTATTTCGCGTGATGCACTAGGCCAAGCAGTTATAAATGCGCAAAGCCGCAATAACGCCGCATATGGGTTAGGTTATGCGCACGGGCAAGACCGTTTTTTTCAAATGGATTTATTAAGACGTAACGCCGCAGGCGAGCTTAGTGAGTTATTTGGTAAAGCGGCCCTTGGGCTTGATAAAAAAATGCGCTTTCATCAATTACGTAAACGCAGCCGCGCTATATTAAACACCTTACCCGAAAGCGATAAACAACTATTAAATAGCTACGCCCAAGGTGTAAACGAAGGACTAGCACAAGTTGGCTTTGCAAGCTTTGAGTATTTACTAACAGGCGCAGCGCAAAAACCATGGCAAAGTGAAGACAGCCTATTAGTTATATTTAGCATGTACCTTGATTTACAAAGTGCCACCTTTGAGCGCGATAAAGCACTTATACACATTGAGCAAGCATACGGACAACACATGGTTGATTTTTTAACACAACCTAGCCAATACCAAGCAGCGCTTGATGGCAGTAAGCTCGCCCCGTTTACAGGCACCATTCCTCAGCTACCAGCGCAAGCGCAGCACACGGTTAAAAATATTCAGGTAAATCAAGAGCGTGGTAGCAATAACTGGGCAGTAACTGGTGCATATACACAAACAGGCGCAGCCATGCTCTCGGATGATATGCATTTATCGATGGCGGTGCCTGTTATTTGGTACAGGGCGCAGCTTAATTACCAACAAAATGGCGAGCAAGCTCAGATAACTGGCGTATCACTGCCTGGCGCACCCGCTATTGTGGTGGGTAGCAATAATAAAATAGCGTGGGGCTTTACTAATGGCTACATAGATACCGCCGACTGGATAGCACTAAATGATGGCAGTAAAACATGGCAAGTTAATGAGCCTATTGTAATGGCTGATGGCGAACGGGAAGATTACTCACTCACTTTAAGCGAATACGGCCCAGTAAAATATATTAATAAAAAGCCTTATGCACTTAGTTGGGCGGCGCATCAGCCTTATGCCGTTGATATGGAATTGGTAAAGCTTGAACAAGCAAATACGGTTGATGATGCATTAGCAATAGCGAGTAATGTGGGTATTCCGGTACAAAATTTAATGGTGGTAGATAGCCAAGGCAGTGCTGCATGGCAACATATTGGCGCTATACCGGCACGTAAAACACCGAGTGAGCTAAGCGTGAATGAAAATGAGTACTCACCCGACTGGAAGCAAAATGAGCATCAGCGCCCTCATGTTAAAAACCCAAAAAATGGACGATTATGGACAGGTAATTCACGCGTTGTATCGGCCACTGATAATACTCGTTTTGGTAACGGTGGTTATGCACTAGGCGCTCGTTCGAGCCAAATACGCGATAGATTATTTGAAAAACAAGCGTTTGCCGAGAGCGACTTTTACGCGTTACAGCTCGATAACCAAGCCCGTTTTTTAACGCCTTGGCACACATTTCTACTTAATCAACTTAAAAAAGACAAAACCCAAAACGCACAGTACATAAGTGCACTTGAAAACTGGCAGCAGTGTGCATGTGCAAGCTCGGTAGGTTATACCTTAGTTAAACACTACCGCAGCACATTAATAAATACTGTTTTTGCAAGCATGGAGCACACACTCAATAAGCAAGACGCCACGCTTAAATATGTAAAACGCGATTTAGAACCAGCTATATGGCAGCTTATTAAGGAGAAGCCGAGCTCATGGGTAAACCCAGAATATAAAAATTGGGACGAGCAGTTATTAGGTGCATTTAGCGATACAGTGACAGCACTTAGGGCTGAGTATGGGGATAACGTGCAAAATTGGCAGTGGGGTAAAGTAAATGCGCTTAATATTGAGCACCCGTTTGCTAAACAAATGCCCATACTGACTAAGCTTTTAAATATGCCTGTGACGCTAGGTTTTGGCGATAGCTACATGCCCGCCGTACAAGGCAAAAGCTTTGGTGCATCGCAGCGCTTTATTGCTCAACCTGGGCATTTAGAAAACGCCATTATGGCAGTGCCTGGTGGGCAGTCGGGGCATCCGCTATCCGCGTTTTATCGTGCAGGCTTTAGTGACTATATTGAAGGTAAGCACACGCCTTTACTACCACAAACGCTAATACATCAAATAGTGATAGAGCCAGCACGATGAACTAAATGACAGTTAATCACGTTCTATATAATCATTAATAAATCAACAGAGAACTAAAATGAAAAAAATACTACCGGCATTAATAACAGGCTTATTACTTAGCAGTGCAACACATGCAGATGAAAACCCGGTAACGGCCAAAAAACTAAGTGACAGTGTGTATGTACTATTTGGTCAAGGCGGTAATATTGCGGCAAGTGTAGGGGACGATGGTATTTACATTATTGATGATCAGTTTGCTAAGCTTTCAAACGACATTAAAAAAACCATTAGTGATTTAAAACCAGGTAGTGCAGAGTTTGTTATTAATACGCATCATCATGGTGACCACACCGGTGGCAACGAAAACTTTGCCAAAGCCGGCGCGCATGTCATTGCGCACCACAACGTTCATAAGCGATTAAAAGAAAAACACGGCGCAAACTCAGATTACCTGCCACGCATTAGCTTTGGCCACGATTTAAAGCTGCATTTTAATAACGAACACGCGCATGTAGTGCATTACGCCCATGCACATACTGATGGTGATGCGGTGATATTTTTTAATAACGATAACATAGTGCACATGGGTGACATTTACTTTAACTTTGGTAGCTTACCGTTTGTTGATGTAGATAGTGGCGGCAGTGTTGATGGAATATTAGCGGCCGTAGATGACGTTATTAAACAAATAGATGAGCGCACCATAGTGATACCCGGGCATGGGCCGGTAAGTGACCGTTCAGGGCTGGTAACGTATGCTAAACTTGTTAAAAAAGCCAAAGATTTAATGCTAAAAGCAATGCAAAATGGCGCAAGCTTAGAGCAAGTACTAAAAGCCGATCCGTTAGCCACGCTTAATCTTAAGTACGCAGGTTGGCTGCCAAAAGAGAAAGTGACTACACTTTTTTATCGCAGTTTAAAGTAGTACGTGTAACGTAAAAAACATGATACAAAGCTGAGTGTACTTAAGCCTACATTCGGCTTTTATTTTCTTATGCCCAAAGGAGTTGTGTATGTCGGCAGAAAAAACCCACCTAGAAATTTGTAACTTAACAAAAGAGCAGTATCCGCAAATTAAGACCTTAATGGATCAGGCTTACCCTGATTTAGGTGGCGCGTGGCCAAGCCATACTATTTTTAGATTGATAGATCAGTTTCCTGAAGGGCAAATAGGCATAGTGGATGATGGCGTGCTGGTGGGCATAGCACTGAGCGTGCAAGTTGATTACACGCGTTTTTCAAACCCGCATACGTACGAAGACATAGCCGATGGCCACGACCGTGTATTTAGTGACTCCGACGGCGATGCGCTATACGGTTTAGATGTAGCCATTAGCGAAACCCACCGAGGCATGCGCTTAGGGCGCAGGTTATACGATGCTCGTAAAGAATTGTGCCGCCAATATAACCTACGGGCAATTTTAGCCGGTGGGCGTATTCCGCGTTATTACAATCACAGCAGTGAAATGACGCCAATGGAATACATTGAAAAAGTTGACCAAAAAGAGCTTTACGACCCAATTTTAAGTTTTCAACTCTCTAACGATTTTCAGGTAAAGCGGTTACTTAAAAAATACCTGCCAGAGGATCAAGAGTCTGTAGGTTACGCCACGTTACTTGAGTGGAATAACATAATGTATGAACCAACCGATACAGTACTCGAATCGACTAAATCGATTGTGCGGGTAGGTGCGGTGCAATGGCAAATGCGTTGTGTTGAGTCGGTTGAAGAGCTACTTAAACAAGTGGAATACTTTGTCGATACAGTCTCTGATTATAAAAGTGACTTTATTTTATTTCCGGAATTTTTTAATGCGCCACTTATGGGGCTTACCGAACAAAGTAATCAAACTGAGGCTATTCGCTATTTAGCTGAGTACACCGAAACGTTTAAAAACGCCATGTCGCGCATGGCAATAGAGTACAACGCTAATATTATTACTGGCTCTATGCCCCTTGCCGAAGACGATAAAATTTATAACGTCAGTTACTTATGCCACCGAAGCGGTAAAATAGACGAGCAGCGCAAAATACACATCACCCCGCATGAGCAAAATGACTGGGTGATTCAAGGCGGCGACAAAATTGCCGTGTTCGATACCGATGCTGGGCGTGTGGGTATTCAAATTTGTTATGATGTAGAGTTTCCTGAGCTTTCGCGTATTTTAGCCAAGCAGGGGCTTGATATACTTTTTGTACCATTTTGGACCGATACTAAAAATAGTTATTTACGGGTTCGTCACTGTGCGCAAGCGCGCGCAATCGAAAACGAATGTTACGTGGTTATTGCAGGTTCAGTGGGTAACTTACCTGAGGTAGAAAGCTTAGACGTACAGTACTCACAATCAGCTGTACTAACACCATCAGACTTTTCGTTTCCGCACGATGCAACATTAAATGAAGCCACACCTAATACCGAAATGTTATTATTTAGCGACCTTGATATGGATAAGCTAAAAATTCTTCATAGCGAAGGGACAGTGCGCAATTTAAAAGATCGCCGCGAAGATTTATACGACGTAATTTTGAAAAAGAGAGATGTTTAATGGCATGGGTTTATTTAGTCATTGCAGGCCTGCTTGAAATAGGCTGGCCAATTGGTTTAAAGGTATCGCAAAACCCGGATACTCGTTGGCAAGGTATTGCAATGGCAATTGCATTTATGGTGGCCAGTGGCTTTATGCTATGGCTTGCACAAAAGCAAATATCAATGGGGACGTCTTATGCCGTATGGACTGGAATAGGTGCTGCGGGGACGTTTTTAGTGGGTATATTATTTTACGGTGATGCAGCCACGTTTGGCCGCATTGCAGGTGTGCTGATGATTATTTGCGGTGTGATAACGCTAAAAATCAGCTCTTAAAAAGAGCGCTTAACACTTGCTTTAAAAGTTATAAGCAGCTTTACAGTAGCGCAGGTTTATAAGCCTGCGCTTTTTTATGTTCTCAATTTGGTAGCATCACCAAAATAGCGGCAATGGCTATTAAAATTAAGCCCGCGGTATCTTGCTTTTTAAGTGGCTGTTTTAACCAAAGTACGGCTATGAGCATGGTAAAAAATACCTCTACCTGACCAAGCGTTTTAACATACGCCACGTGCTGTAAACTCATTGCGCTAAACCAGCCAATAGAGCCTACACAACTAAAAATACTAATTGCTGTTGTAATGCCTTTATATTGCCAAAGTTTACTAAGAGTTTGTGGCTCTTTTAGTAATAAATAGCCAAGTAATATAAGCGTTTGTAGGCTTATTACAAACAGTAAAACCCATGCAGCCGAGTGCGGAAATAACAACCCTGAATTTAAACTTGCTTCGCGTACCCACAGCGATGTAAGGGCAAAGCTGGTACCACAGGCAAGGCCAAGTAATGCTGTTTTAGCATCAAAGCGTTTTACGCTGGTTATACCGCTAAGTAAAAGCACCGCAATAGCGCCTAAAAATACCCCAAGCCAACCAAGTAGGCTAAGCGCAGAGCCAAAAAACAACACTCCTAAAATAGCCGCGACTAACGCCTCACTTTTAGCAAGGCCTGCACCTATGGCGTAATTGTTCATTTTAAACAGCTTTACCATTAAACCCGTGGCGAGTATTTGCATAACGCTTGCGCCAATAATAAATCCCCAAAAGGCATTATTAAAGGTAGGCATGGTCGTGTCTTGATATTGATATAAGCCATACAAATACACTGCAGCAATAGGGCCGGCTAAAATAAAACGCGAAAGGGTTACGCCAGCTACACTTGCATGTGTGCTTAATTTACTTTGCAGGGCATTTCGCCATGCTTGCATAAAGGCGGCTAAAAAAGTGAAAAAGATCCAGGTCATGGGGGTCGTCGGTAAAAAAATAAGGTCTATAAATTAACAATCTTTAGTTATTAAAGCGATGCATTAAGGGTGATAGTGAATATTCCTCACCTGCGACATTATGCCGCACTGCTTTATAGGTAAACTTAGCTATAGTAAGAGTGATGTTATTGTTTAGCCGCCTGCGTATGTCATAAAACGTATAGGCGGCTTTTTTGTGTATGTGTGTTATATGTATTGGTTAAATAACTAGGTTCTAAAATAAGAGAATACATTATGACGACATTAGTAGTATGCGCATTACTTGCTGTATTAATGCCTTATTTTGCAAAAATACCTGTAGCCGTTGCGATGGCAAAGCTCGGTCGGTATGACAATAAACATCCGCGTTCGCAACAAGCAAAACTAACAGGCTTTGGTGCGCGGGCGCTCGCGGCACATCAAAATTGTTTTGAATCACTTGCAGTGTTTGCCGTTGCTATTGCGGTGGTATTGGAAACTAACTCGGTAAATGCCGTAACCGAAACCTTGGCGGTGACCCATATAGTTTCGCGTACTTTATATTGCATTTTTTATTGGCTGAACCTAGATATTATACGTTCACTCGTATGGTTTATTGGTTTAGGCACTGCCATTGCCATGATTGTAATGAGTATCTAATTTTATTGTTAAAACCACAAAGCAAGCGGCCTAAAAGGGCGCTTGCTTTGTGCTCTTGTATTACTCAATAGCATTAATGGGATACTTTAATTCGCTCTATTAAATCAGTATTAGCAACCTTGTTGTTTATGGCAAAATCGAGCTGTACAAGTACATCATTAAACCCTGCCTCAGAGATTTTATATTCCCACTTCGCCAGCGCTTCTTTAGCTGATTTATCAAAAATGCCCGATGGCTTTGATTGAATGACACTAATATTTTTTGTTCTGCCATTGGCAGCAATATCGTATTTTAACACCACTGAGCCACTAATACCTTGTTGGGCGGCTTTAGTAGGGTAGCGTGGCTCAATGCGAATTATGGGTGAAATATGATCTTGTTTGGCACCTTGTGCTTGCGGTTGCTTTGCAATAGCGAGGGCACTTAACATAGTTGCGGCCACAAGCAGTATGCCACCTTTGGCAAGGCGAGAGTGAGTGCCACTGTGCTTTATATTGGTAAGTCGTTGTAACATGGTTTTTTTATCTCCGTAGTGTGAATAAGCCATTAGACCAGCGGGCGTTGTTGCCGCGCAGTTAACTAAGGCTTTGCTGTATAAAATGTGTTGGTGTGTGGTTTTATTCGCAAGTACCCGTTCATCACAAGTCAGCTCTTGTAAGCGCCTACAACTTGCGTACGCCATCCAAGCGAGCGGATTAAACCATAATAAAATAGTAGCCAGTAACAGCAGGGCATTTATTAAGTTATCTTTGCGTTTTATGTGCACAGTTTCATGCTCTAAAATAAGCGCTAAAGAGGCTTTATCAAATTGGGTCTTGTAATTGCTGGGCAGTACAAGCTTACTTTTAAATATACCCACCACCATTGGTGTGGCTGCATATTGACTGGCATAGGTTTTAATACCAGTGGCAAGACTGTGCTCTAGGTGCGTTAGTTCAGTTAGCTGCAGGCTTTTAACAAAACGTGTATGTGTAATAAAACTGGCTATTAATAACCCCATAGTAATAAGTACATACATGAGTGCCCAGCTAATCCCCATTTCATGAGAAAAGGGCTGGTTAGGGGTAATTAAGTAATGGCTAATATTGCTATTTTGCAGTGGTTTTATCGCATTGGGTAAATTAGCAATAACTAATCCTGCAGGTACTAACCACGCTAACTTGTATACAAACCGCGCGCCAAGGGTTTTTAAACCAAATCGCTCGAGTAAAATAAATCCACAAAACAAAATACTTAATAATAGTTGCTGTTCAATCAACCAATTAAATCCAGTTTGAATAACCATGTTAATCCCTTACTTTTGGTTTTTTTCCCACTCATCAATGACTTTTTTAAGCTCATTTATGTCTTGCTGAGAAAGCTGCTCCGATTTAGCAAACCCGCTTACCAGCGGCGCTATGCGGCCACTAAAAAAGCGCTCTATAAAGTTTTGGCTTTCTTTTAGGGTGTAGTCGGCGCGCTCCATACAGGGAGTATAAATATATTGGCGACCGTCCTTTTCAAAGGTCAGTGCGCCTTTTTTAACTAATCGACCTAGAAGGGTTTTAATGGTTTTTTCGTGCCATTGTTTGTCATCGCTTAAACGCTCAATAATTTGGCTGGCGGTTGCTGGGTAATTAATCCAAAGTGCATCAAGCACGTCGAATTCTGCTTTTGATAACTCAATCATTTTTATTGCCTACAAATGTAATCTTTAAGTTAAGACTACACCTGTAATCTGTTTTTGCAAGGTTATTTTTTAACTTTTTATAGGTAATTAAGCGACTAGGTATTAGATATTTGAAATATCTGTTTTATTAATTTGTATGTAGTGGTTTTCAGGGAGGTTTAGTTGCGAGAGGGCGAGTTCGCTAAATTGCACTCTAAATAAATCAATCACTTTAAAGCCGCAGTAATGCGCCATTTTACGTATTTGCCTGTTAAGGCCTTGTTTTAAAATAATACTAAATTGGTTGTCAGCTATTTTAGTGACTTCACACAGTAAGGTTACTTGTTTATCGATAGGGATTCCTGCGGCCATTTTTTCACAAAACGCGTTATCAATAGGCTTATCTACCGTGACTAAATAACGTTTAGGCTGGTGGAAGTCTGGGTGAATAAGTTGATTACAAAAACCACCGTCGTTGGTCAAAACCAGCAAGCCACGAGAGTCTTTATCTAATCGGCCAATGGGGTAAACCCGGGTGAGGGTGGGTAAATGGTGAATTAGGCTGGCAGGGTCATTTTCATTTAATTTGCAATCAATACCTACAGGTTTGTGGTACGCAAAATAAACCAAATCGGCTGGCCCTTTAACTGCTTGGCCATTAACTACTACGTCGTCTTGCTCATTAACGTGATCTATGTGATTAGCAGGGCGATTATTGACCATTACTACCCCGTCATCTATTAAGCGCGATGCTTGTTTTCGTGAGCACACACCAGCGTGAGCAATGTATTTAGCGAGTCGAATTTTATTGCTCATAAGCTTAAAAGGCAGTGATGTAATAATTTGATCGCGATTATAGCAAAGGTGCGTATCTATAAGGTTACTTTTTATTAAAAGGCGATTGTTATGGGTATGAAATTTTCTGAGCTAAAAAAGCACGAACCATTACAAAAAGTGGTGGCGCACTCCCTTGAAATGGCGCTCTATCAGGTGTCTGTCATTGTAAATAACGTAGAGTATTACGTTACTGAAGAGAATGGCGAATTTGTAAAAGCGCTCAGTCCGCTGCATATTCAAAAGCGGTTTGAAAACATAGCTTACGCCGAAATGGTGCTGCGACACACTAGTGCCTACGATGAAATGTGCGGCCAACCCGAAAAAACAACAAGTAATTTGCTTGAAGTACCTTATGGAAAAAACAACCTGTTTTGATAGAGCTAGTTTGCTAGTATCTGCTCTTTTAAGGGCGGCACTTGTATCAATTACAAGCAGATAATACCGATGCGTTAAATTTAGCGCTTCGCACAAAAATGGTTGAATTTAATGCTCAGCATTTTGATGCGCAAAGAGTGCCATTAGGTTATAAATTTGTAGATGAAAAAGGCAACCTAATTGCGGGTGTGAGTGGTTCCGTATTTGGTAATTGGCTAATGATTAACTGGCTTTGGTGTAGCGATACTGCTCGGGGCAAGGGGTTAGCTGGCAAACTTTTAAATGCGCTTGAGCTTGCAGCTGTTGAGCTTGGTGCCAACATTGCACAGCTCGACACGCTTGATTTTCAGGCCAAGCCATTTTATGAAAAACGCGGATATGTGGTTAAGTATCAGCTTAACAACTACCCGCATTCTGGTACGCGTTATTTTATGGAAAAAACGCTTTAATTGAGCTGTTTAATATTACTTTGCTTTTAGCGGTTCACCATCAAAGCTCAGGCCTAAAAATGGCGTCGTTTCTGGCGCTAACATAAATGTACGAATGTTCATGTGGTCATCGCCTTTAGGGTTTTGTAGTACGTCTTCGTGGTAATACTTACCAAAGCAATTTAATGTATTGTGTTTACTTAAATCGTTTAATTTGGCAAATGCAAAAATTTTGCAAGACCCGTTGTTTTCACTTGCTGAGCTAAGTAAGCCGTGGTTATTAAATCCACACGCAGTAAAATCGTAATTAGCTTCTATCACCGCCATGGTATCGCTAAATTGTATGCTTTTAGGGTTGATTGCAAGTTGCTGTAAAAAATCGTTTAGGGTCATGCTCTTTCCTTCATTTTTAACTATTTAACCTGAACTTTGGTTAAGAGATTTATTAACCTATTGAATCAAAGGTGATATCTATGTTTATTTTCTCTAGCCAGAGATTTACAGTGAAAACAAGGCGAAATTACGCGCCAATAGCTAGCCTATTGCAAGTAAACTCAACGTAGTTAGCGCTGGAAACAGCTGCTTGAGATAGATTTATTATCCAGAGTTCAGGTTATTTAGCACTCAACTCTAACTCATCTGTTTGCTGATTTATATTAAATTTATATCTAGATAAAAAGTTCATTCCCAACAAACCTTGGCCGCGGATGTTTTCAATACCGAGCACTTCAAAACCGTAAATAATTTGCATCCCTACTTTAAACGACTCAATTTGGTAGCGCTTTACGCTAATTTGCCCATTCGCCGTGTTTACGGTTACATCGCCTAAATAAAGTGGCCTGGGTGAAAGCTGCTCGATTATGTCGCTTGATAGCGAGGTAACACTTGCGCCAGTATCTAGCATTAGTTCTGTTTGGATTGATTCATTTAGCTCGGCGTTAATTGTGTAATGTGCGCCGTAGGGGGTAAGCGTAATAAAGTCATCTTGTGATTGAGCTTTATCTATCATTGCTTGTAAATCAGCGACTTCGTTTTGTAAAGGGTGTTGTGATGGCATACGCTCAATAGTTGTTAAGGCGCTAATAAAGTCTTCGAGCTGATAATAAGCATGCGCGAGTGCGTATAAAAAATGACTGTTATCGTTTTGATAGTCGAGCCAAATTTGAGTTTGTTCAATAATTGTTTGCCAGTTTTGTTGCTCACTTAAACTATGGAGCTCGTTTTTAGTCAGATTTTCCAACTGCGCATTTGCAGCGCTTTGCTGTTGCTCATTTAACAACGGGTATAGTTCAAATAAGGCAATAATTGCATTTTGTATTTGCCCTCTATTTATTAAGTAATCGACCTGCAATGTAAGTAGCTCTGTATTGTAAGGGTCTTGATCTAATAGTGCGTTTAACAATGACTCGCTAAGAAATAAGTTAGTATTTAGCCATGTTTTTAATTGCAAGAGCCACGAAGCGTAAAGAGTGCGAGCTAGGGTGGGCGAGTGTTGCTTTAGTTGCTGATATGTCTTTAGCGCATCGCCAAATTTGTGTAGCTTAAATTGCTGTTGAGCTTGATTGAGTAGATTACTTTTTGGCGTTTTAACTAGGTCTGCAGGTTTGGTATTTTGTGCGCTTACCGTGGGCTGTTTTTCTGGCCACAATAAATAAGCGTTTAGGCTAATAGAGCCTATTAATAGCAAGGTGATTAGCTTGGTATAATGGCTCATTGCAACCTCTTAGTTGTATTTAGGCTATTTGATAAAATGCGCTAAGGCATGAATATTCGCAATTTCAACATCGGCAAGGCCTTTGTAGTTATAATTCGCGCCTTGGTCGTTTAACCAAACCGATTGGCAGCCAGCATTATTAGCACCTTGTACGTCGGTATCTAGGCTATCGCCAATGTGTAAAATTTCACTTTTAGCCACGTTTAAGTGCACGGCGGCTTTATCAAACAGTGTAGCGTGGGGCTTGGCTTTACCGTGCATGCCGGCTTGCAATACTAGCGCAAATTTATCGCGTAAATTAAAGCGTTCTATTTCCACATTACCATTGGTTATTGCAACCAGCGTAAAGTGCTGGGCTAAGTTATCTAGCAGCTTTAGTACGTCGTCGGTTACCACTATTTTGCTGCGGGCATCGGCAAAGGCGTTATAGGCTGCATCGGCATGATGCTCTACTTCTTGATCGCTTAAATCTAGCTTTGAAAGGGCTAGGCGTAGCGTATGTTGGCGCCATTTAGTTACATTATCAGCAAGCTCTGGTAACTGTATTACGGCCTCGTTGCGACATTGTTGCCAGTATTTTGGGCCTTGTTTTAAGTAGCTAGGAAGCGCGTTTAAATAATCTTGCTGCGCTTTAACTGCGGCTTTTATTATTGGGTGGTTGTTATATAGGGTGTCGTCTAAATCAAAGCTCATAACAGAAAAAGGGCGAAGAGCACGATTAAATCGAATCATAATTACATTCCTAATCGGTTTGTTTTTTAGCGCGCGGATGGGTGTTGTCGTACACTTTGGCTAAATGCTGAAAATCTAAATGTGTATACACTTGCGTAGCCGACAAACTACTGTGCCCTAATAGTTCTTGTACAGCGCGTAAATCGCCAGATGATTCTAAAATATGAGAGGCAAACGAGTGGCGAAGTTTATGCGGGTGCACTTGTGAGCTAATACCTTGTTTTATTCCCCACTCTTGCATGCGTAAGCGAACTTGGCGAACCGAAATACGGTTTTTTTTACTGCTTAAAAACACCGCCATTTCGTCAGGCTTTGCAAATTGCCCCCGTATATTGAGCCAATTTTTTAACGCTTTGAGCGCTTTACTACCTACGGGAATGAGACGTTCTTTGTTACCTTTACCTTTGACTAATATTTCACCATTGGCAGTGTTTATATCGTGTAAGTTGGTGCCAACTAACTCGCTGATGCGTAACCCTGATGAATACATAAGCTCCATCATGGCCTTATCTCGTATGGCTAATGGGTCGTCATCGCTAATCTCCAGTAGGCTTGCCATCTGATCAACGTCGAGATTTTTAGGTAAAGGCTTCGAAAATTTAGGGCCTTTAATACCCTGCGCTGGGTTATGATAATGCGCGTGGTGCGCAACGTTTTTGGCTTTTAAAAATTTATACAAACTACGAATGCAGCTTAATTTTAAACTAATGGTGCGTCCGCTTAATTGCTTTGTGCGAAGTGCCATGCTGTAGCGGCGAATATGCTCCCCTTGTACGCCAAACCAGTCGTCACATAATTTACTAA
Organism: Pseudoalteromonas sp. P1-13-1a; assembly: GCF_001401875.1. Classification (NCBI taxonomy): domain Bacteria; kingdom Pseudomonadati; phylum Pseudomonadota; class Gammaproteobacteria; order Alteromonadales; family Pseudoalteromonadaceae; genus Pseudoalteromonas; species Pseudoalteromonas sp. P1-13-1a. The sequence goes on from NZ_LKDV01000021.1 coordinate 45,623, forward strand.
AATACAGGGCGGCAAAGTTTAGTTGGCTAACATACTGATTTACAGTGTGCTCTGAGTACTGTCTTTCGTACTTTAAATAGTCACTAAATAAATGAATGGGGTTACGCCAATGCTCACTTAATTGTTCAGTGTTAGGCGTCTCGTCGCTCATGCCAATTCCAATAGCCTAAGTTGCAATGCATGCACAAAATCAAGCACAAACAGGTTATCTTGTGCAGGCTCAAAATGGTTTTCATCATGGCTGCCAAAGGCCAATATAGCAACGGGTTTTTCAACGCAGCCAATTAAGTAAATAGCAGAAGATTGCGTGTTTTCGCAAAATAATAGCTCACGCTCTTGCTGATTAACGCGTCCTAAGTAGTGCCCAAACTGGCTAAGGCGGTGCTCAATAAGTTCATCAAAAGTGTTGTTATATTTAACCAACCTACACTCGCTAATGTGTGGGCTGGTACAAATAATATTGCGCAAATTTGCGGCAAGCGTATTAAAGTCGTAATTTGTCCATAGTTGACGATGGCACTGGCTAAACAAGCGATACACTAGCTCATTTTGCGTCGCGTGTTGGCTCATACTCTGTATTTGATTTTTTAACTGAGTATTGTGCTCGCGTAACTGGCGCTGTTGTATATGTACAAGCGAGGTAGCCCCTTGCGCTTTGTGGTGTAACTCAAGTTGTGCAAGCAGCTCTGGCTGCTCTAATAAAAAATCAGGGTGGCGCGCTAAATACTCAGCAACGCGTTCTTTTGTTAGTTCGCTCATAAAGCAACTTGCCCATCGAATACATGCTCGGCAGGGCCGGTCATACGAACAGGGTGCCCTTCGCCGCTCCAACGCACTTGTAATGTGCCACCGGGTAAATCAACTTGTACTGTGGTGTTAAGTTTGCTCTGAATGTGACCAATAACCATTGCTGCGCAGGCGCCCGTACCACACGCTAAGGTTTCACTAACGCCGCGCTCCCAGACTCTTAACTTAATATGATCTTGCGAGACCACTTGCATAAAGCCAATATTGGCACGATTTGGAAAGCGTTCGTGGTTTTCAAGTAGTGGGCCAAGCACCTCAACTTGTGCGGTTGCTATATCGTCAACTTCTAGCACGCAATGTGGGTTACCCATAGACACGGCGCCACTAAACACAGTGTGTTCTTGCGCTCTTATTATATAAGTGAGTTCTCGCTTGCTGGCTTTAAGCGGGATTTTAGCAGGCTCAAAATTAGGGTGGCCCATGTTAACCGTCACTTGGCCGTCTTTTTCTATGTATAGCGTAAGGTTGCCTGACTTGGTCGAAACACTAATTTTGTGCTTGTTAGTTAAGCCTTTCATACGCACAAAGCGGGCAAAACAGCGTGCGCCATTTCCGCATTGTTCTACTTCATTGCCATCGGCATTAAATATACGGTAATGGAAGTCGAGATCAGGGGAATAAGGGGCTTCGACCATAAGTAATTGGTCAAAGCCAATACCAAAGTGGCGATCAGCCAGTTTTTTTATTTGATCGCGAGACAAAAATACATTTTGTGTAATGTTATCAATTACAACAAAGTCGTTGCCTAAGCCGTGCATTTTGGAAAAATTAACTAACATAGCGCTCTAATTCGGGTTTGCTCTGCGCTAATCATGCCACAGAGCAGCGCCTTAACAAAAACGTTTATGGTAAAATTTTCTCACCTTGATAAAGGCTCTCGATGGTTTCGCGTTGGCGAATAAGGTGGTGTTGCTCACCATCTACCATTATTTCGGCCACGCGTGGACGAGAGTTGTAGTTTGAACTCATGGTAAAACCATAGGCACCGGCACTTCGCTGCGCCAATAAGTCACCTTGTTTAAGGGCTAGTTCACGGTCTTTTCCTAAAAAGTCGCCGGTTTCACACACAGGTCCTACAATATCAAAGTTATGAGTTGGGGTGTCATCATCGCGCACCGATACCGGAATAATTTTTTGCCATGCCTGATAAAGCGAAGGGCGAAGCATGTCGTTCATCCCCGCATCGACAATGGCAAAAAATTTATCTTGGTTTTGCTTAATAAACTCAACCTGCGTTACTAAAATGCCAGCGTTAGCGGCTATCGCGCGCCCAGGCTCAAAAATAAGTTCAAGGTGTTTGTAATTGGCTAGGCGCTCGGTAACTTGCGCAGCATATTCACTTGGGTGAGGCGGCTGTTCATCATTGTAAGGAACGCCTAACCCACCGCCAATATCTAAATGAGTAAGCTCAATACCATTTGCTTTAAGCTCATCTATTAATGCCATTAGTTTATCAAGTGCTTCTAAAAAAGGTTTAACCTCAGTTAATTGCGAGCCTATGTGGCAATCTACACCGGTGACTTTTAGACCAGGTAAAGACGCCGCATGCTGATAAACGCTCACAGCCGTTTGAATATTGATACCAAACTTGTTTTCTTTTAAACCGGTAGAAATATACGGGTGTGTTTTGGCATCTATATCAGGGTTTACACGAATAGAAATAGGGGCTTCTAAATTTAACTCGCACGCCACCTCTGATATACGCTCAAGCTCTGAGACCGACTCAACGTTAAAACATTTAATACCTAGTTTCAGTGCATACGCTATTTCGTCAGCGGTTTTAGCTACACCTGAAAACACCACTTTACTGGCATCACCGCCGGCTTTTATTACACGTGCCAGCTCGCCCTTCGATACGATGTCAAACCCTGAACCTAAACGCGCTAATATATTTAATACTGCAATATTAGAATTGGCTTTGACTGCATAGCACACTAGGCTTTTATGGTTTTTAGTGGCATTTGCAAAAGCTAAAAAATGGCGCTCAAATGTAGCACGCGAGTAAACATAACAAGGCGTACCGTATTGCTGAGCAATAGCGGCGACACTGACGTCTTCTGCAAATAATTGGTTGTTTTGGTAGTTAAAGTAATCCATTTATTGCTCCTGCGCTTGCTCTGTATTGGTTTTTTTTACAGGCGTTGACTGTGCCGTATTAGGGGGTGTGTTTTGCTCAGTTTGCTGCTCTGGTAAATACAAAGGCCCACTTTGGCCGCAGCCAGCTAATGCACTTAGCAGTAAAGTACTTATAAATAGTCGTTTTAATTGTAAGGTATGTGTCGCTTTCATTAGATTAATACGGTTGCTGGCTTTATAATCGCAGAGTAACAGAATATCTAAAAAATGCAGCTATTCGCGGATGATTTTATTCCTGTTACACTAGCTGTATATAAACCGTACCCAATATTACGCAGCTCGCCTGCAAAGGAAAATTACAATGACTGAAAGTGAATATCACCAATTAGCCGAAGCGCTTATGTACACAATTGAAGAGCAAGTTGATGATTGTGAAGCAGATTTAGATTATGAGTCGGCAGAAGGTATTTTAGAAATAATTTTCCCTGATAAAAGTAAAATTGTAATTAATAAACAGGCGCCTTTGCATCAAGTATGGGTTGCAACTAAATTTAATGGCCACCATTTTGAAATGCGTGATGGGCAATGGATTGATAACCGCTCAGGTGCAGAGTTTTGGGAGTTTATGAACCAAGCGTCTACTCGCCAAGCTGGCCAAGAGATTAAGTGGCAATCAAGCTTATGAGTTTAGAGTTTGCACAATACCCAGCGCAAGGTGAGCACAAAGCCACTGTGATTTGGTTACATGGTTTAGGTGACTCTGGCGATGGCTTTGCTCCGGTTGCACCGCAACTTAATCTACCCAGTGAGCTTGGCATACGATTTATTTTTCCGCATGCGCCTATTCAACCGGTCACCATAAATGGTGGCATGGAAATGCGCTCGTGGTACGACATTAAATCTATAGAATTAGACAAACGTGCCGATGAACAAGGCGTGAGAGATTCAGCCGAAAAAGTGCAAGCCCTGATCAATCAAGAAATAGAAAATGGTATACCTGCCAATAAAATTATTTTGGCGGGCTTTTCGCAAGGGGGCGTGGTGTCTTTACATTTAGCGCCGCGATTTGAGCATAAATTGGCAGGTGTTATGGCGCTGTCTACTTATATGTGCGTGCCTGAAAAGCTAGCGCAAGAAGCAAAGCATACTGATTTAAATGTATTTATGGCGCATGGTAGTCAAGATAATGTAGTGCCGCATAGTGCGGGTAGAAGTGCGTTTGAAGTATTAACAGCACATAACATGGATGTAAGCTGGCAAGAATACCCTATGGCTCATCAGGTTTGCGCAGAAGAACTGCAAGCTATTCGCCAATGGTTAATTGCCCGTTTAAGCTAATTTGGAACCGCTGAGGTCAATATGAGTCAAAAAATAGTTATTAAAGCAAATGTAAAACGCGAACCACAAAATAGTGTACCTAATGTAAGCTACGAGTGGCATTGGCGTCGTATTGCGAGTGTTTCTATGTTGGTAGCAATGACCTCGGCAGCGGTTGTGTATGGCTTAACGAGTTCGGTAAATGCCGATCAGGGCGAGCAGCCGAAAGAGCAATCGCCTTATTTACATTTAAGCGAAGGCGCCGCAGATAATGTTGAGCCTGCTGTGCGTGTAAATGATGAGCAAATGCACCCAAACGAGCCTACATTAGCGAATGATATAGCAGATGTTGCGCCAGCGGTGCTTGAGGATGAAAGCGTTAATAATGATACTTTATTAGCGCAAAGCAATCACGAGCAAACGGATATAGAGCCAATTGCTAACGTTCAAAGCAATCAAGTTTCTGTTATTGAGCAATCAGATGCCGAACTCGCTGAGCCTATCGCTAATCGGCCGCTTACAAACACCCAGTTAAGCGCATCACCCAATGAACAGCTCCCAGATATTAAAAACGACGACGGCTCGCTAACTAGCAGTGAAGGTTTTTCATCTACGGCGCACATTGCAAGCGTTGCGTTAGGTGCACAAATTGATACAGGTAAAATTAGCCGTGCAGTACTTACTCGCAAAGTAAGTAAGCGCGAGCCCACTAATGTATTTGCTGCAGATATCCGTTTAAATCAGTTTGAAGAGTCGCTCTCGTTTTTTAGTGAGCTTAAAAACCTACAAGGCCAACAAGTAAAGCATGTATGGTCTTATGAGGGTGAAACCATGGCTGAGATTTCGCTTAATGTTACCTCGCCGCGCTACAGAACGTACTCGACCAAAAATATTATGAATACACAAACAGGCCATTGGCGTGTAGATGTTGTTGATGAGCAAGGTAATTTAATTGCTCAAAAAGAATTTAGAATTTTAGCTAATTAAGCGTGGCTATTAGCTGTAACTATTTGGATACCCCTATGACAGAAAAAACAAAGTTAGTACGCATTGCAACTCGTAAAAGTGCTTTAGCGCTTTGGCAGGCTGAATTTGTAAAAGCACAGCTTGAGCATTTTCATGCTGATGTATGCGTAGAATTAGTCCCTATGTCTACCCAAGGGGATATTATTTTAGATACACCGCTTGCTAAGATTGGTGGTAAAGGCTTGTTTGTTAAAGAGCTTGAGCAAGCCATGTTAGATGGCCGTGCCGATATTGCTGTCCATTCAATGAAAGATGTACCCGTTGAGTTTCCAGAAGGTTTAGCACTGCACACAATTTGTGAGCGTGAAGACCCGCGCGACGCGTTTGTATCAAATAACTATACTAATTTAAGCGAATTACCCCAAGGTGCTGTGGTGGGGACTTCTAGCCTTCGTCGCCAGTGCCAAATTAGAGCTCTGCGCCCTGATTTAGTCATTAAAGACTTACGTGGTAATGTAAATACCCGTTTAGCAAAACTAGATGATGGCCAGTATGATGCAATTATTTTAGCCGCAGCTGGGCTGCTTCGTTTAAAAATGGATGACCGTATTGCTGATTATATTGAGCCTGAGGTGTCGCTTCCTGCTAACGGACAAGGTGCTGTGGGTATTGAGTGTCGTATTGATGATGAAGTAACAAAAGCCTTACTTGCCCCGCTTGAGCATACCCAAACACGTATACGTGTAAATGCAGAGCGCGCGATGAACCGCCATTTAGAAGGTGGCTGCCAGGTACCAATTGGCGCGTATGCATTAGTTGATGGTGACCAAGTGCATTTACGCGGACTAGTTGGTGCAGTAGATGGTAGTGAAATTTTGCATGACGAAGTAACCGGTCATATAAATGATGCAGAAGCAATTGGTGTTGAGCTTGCTAAAAGGTTATTAGCGCAAGGCGCCGACAAAATATTAGCAGAAGTATATAGAGACGCATAAATGACACATATCCTGATAACTCGGCCCGAAGGAAAAGGCGCAGCCCTTGCTCAGCAACTTGAGCAAGCGGGTTATCAGGCGTCATTGTTTCCTGTTTTAAAAATATCCTACCTTACGCCTTCCTCTACCGAGCTAAGCCCGTTAATTAATGCCGATAAAATTATTTTTATCTCTCAAGATGCCGTTACTGCATTAGCGCAATTAAAGCCTACAATAAATACTAAAGCACAATATTATGCAGTAGGGCAGCAAACTGCTGATACTGTTTATGAAGTGTTTGGTGTACGAGCTGCACTACCCAAGCAGCATGACTCAGAAGGGCTATTAGCGCTTAAGTCTTTAGCTGAGGTGGAAGGCAGTAATATTGTATTAGTAAAAGGCCAAGCAGGGCGCCCAGATATTGCCAAAACCTTAAAGGAGCGTGGGGCTTTTTTAAATAATTGTGTGGTATACAAACGTGAGCCAATAAGCGCTGAAAAAACCAACTGGACAGACCACTGGCAAAGCCTGAAAGTACAAGGTATAGTCATAACCAGTAATGCAGCAGTAGATGCAATATTTAATAACCTAACTGAACAACAATTACAGTGGTTACAACAGTGCCGATTTTATGTTGCTAGCGAGCGTATAGCCGCTTATTTACAACAGCAACAGGTAAGCTCGGCTAATATACACATTGCCGCAGGGGCAAGCGATACCGCTATGTTTTCCTGCATAAAACAGCAAGGTAGCAAGATGAGCGAACAGTCAAAGCCAGTTACGGCAGATAATAAAACCCCAGCTAAAACAGCTGCGCCTTCAAATAAAAAAGAGCCTGCACATGCAACGGGTACGACCAATAAAAAGCAAAAAATAAGTAAAATAGCGGTTCTTGCGCTTGTTATTTCTCTTATTGTTGCCTGTGGTGTGGGGTATGAGTTTTACCAAAAACTCAATGCAGGTAAAGCCCAAAATGTAGCTGTTAATGAACTAAAAGAAGAAAACGCGTTATTGTCACAAGAGTTACAGGCGCTCAAGTCTGCGCAATCTAATCTTCAGCAAGCATTGTTCAATAGTGAGCAAAAAGTGGCAGCTGCGCTTAATGAAAGTGCAGAGAGTAACCAGCAACAATTAAAAGCTGCATTGCAACAAGCTCAGCAGCAAGGCGCTTCACTAAACCCGCAAGAAGTAACCAGCTTACAACGTATGGCTGAGTTTAAACTGTGGGCTGAAAAAGATTACCAAGGTGCTAGCGCTGTACTTAAACGCTTAGATGCCTTATTGAGTGAACACCCAGGTACTGTTGCAGTTCGCCAGGCAATAACACAAGACATTCAAACACTAGATAGCTTAAAACCTATCCCAACAGAAGCCATTTACTTAAAACTTAATAGCGTGTTATCAAACATAGATAACCTTGCATTTAATGCTGTTAACATACCGCAAGAAGCAACAGAAATTGAAAAAAATGCCTTGAGTGAAGATGTAAGCGATTGGCAGCAAAACCTAAGTAATAGCTGGAATAAGCTAGTTGATAGCTTTATTACTATTCGTCAGCACGAAGGGGTTGCTATAGAGCCACTGCTAACCGATCAGGAGCGCCACTTAATTAATCAACGTATTAAATTAAATGTGACGCAAGCTCAAGATGCATTAATGAGCAAGCAGGCGAGCATTTATTTTAGTGCCATAAGTGAGGCAAAGCGCCTTGTTAATGAGTACTTTAAGCAAGATGACGAGGCAACAAAAGTGGTTATAAACGCACTAACTAGCCTAGAAAAAGAGCCATTAAACTTTAACCCTGAAGTAAACTTACAAAGTACACAGCAGGTTAAGGAGTGGGCGCAATGATAGGGCTTATAGTATTAATTGTTGCGATTGTTTTAGTTTTAGCGATTACGCCATTTGTACTGGATGAAAAAGGCTATGTGCTGATCTCGTTTAACAACACCACGATTGAAGGCACGATTGTATCGTTTTGTATTATGGCGGTAATTAGTGCAACTATTTTGTTTTTAACTTACAAATTAGTGCGCTATTTATTGTCGATTTATCATAATACTAAACATGGGTTTTTTGCGCGTAGCGAAGAGCGAAAGCAAGCAGCAATAGAGCAAGCCTTATGGAGTGCAATAAACGATGATTACGAGCTTGTAGAGCAAACGTTATCAGGTAATAGTGTACCCAGTAAGTTTGAAGATATTCGCTTAGCGCTATTAGCAAAGGCGGCGCTTGCTAATAATGAAGCCGATAAAGCATTAGAGCGCTTATTTGAAATTAGCCCAGAGCAGCAGCTTAACGTAGCTAAGCTTTGGATAGCCAGTGGCGATAGCAGTGCAATAGAATCGCAAATGCGCGCTAACGCAGATTCAAAAAAAGCGACACCACTTGAGCTTAAACTATACGCCGAAATACTCGTACAACAACAGCACTTTAGTGCGCTTGAAGACTTTTTACCGCGTTTACTTCGCAAAAAAGTCCTTAACGATACGCAGTGGACGCAGCTGTTTAATGCCTATTTTAATGCACATAGCGATAAAATCACTGAAAAATATAAACAACTTCCTAAAAAGCTACAAGCTCATGCTAATACAGCTTATTTAATGCAAATGGCTAAAGTAAGCCAGTTAAGTGCGATTGAAAGTGACTTAATTAAAATGGTGAAGCATGACGAGCAGCATGCCTTACTTGCCAATATATTAAGTAACGCCACCTCGGCAGAGGCTGTAAAGCTTCAAAGTAGTATTCAAGAGCGCCTGAAAAAAGATGGTGCAAACAACGCATTATTACTCTCGCTTGCGTGTTTAGCTAATGCCCAAGGCGATTATGAGTTAGCCGCAAAAGTTTTTGATAAAGCCTTGAATATCGAAAACAAAAAGCAATTTGCTCAGCAAGCAGCGCTTAGCTATAAAAATACCGCACAAGCCGATAAAGCACTCGTTTTGTATCAATAAAGGCTACACTTATACTTTTGCAGCTTTGATATTCGGGAGCATTGGGTTGAAACACTTTTTCATTGTCACTGTAAGTTTAGCGTGCGCTTACTTTTTTACCGGATATTTTAGCAACTTATTATTGGCAATCGATGGTTATGCCGTAGCTGTGTGGCCGCCTTCGGGAATTGCGCTTGCTGGCTTTTTAATTTGGGGCAGAAAGAGCTTACTAGGTATTGTTTTAGGGGCTTTTTTCACTAACCTCATTCATTTAGAAAACGCCTCAGCGATATTTCAGTTAAGTGTATTTATGCATGCTGCGGCTGTTACCTTGGCTGCTACTTTACAAGCATGGGTAGGTAGCCAATTGGTCACTAAAGTGATTAAAGCACCGCTTGATTTATCTTCTTTAAAACACTGTATTCAAAGCCTCGTTGTTGCCGGCCCATTGTGCTGTGTTATAGCTGCAGGTGTAGGCACCAGCTTATTAATTTTTAATGGCGTTATTGTGTCTCAAGCGGGTTGGGATACGTTTATAGCGTGGTGGATAGGCGATAGTATTGGAGTGCTTGTTTTTACTCCGCTTATGCTAGCTGCATTTAACTATTCACAAGTAAATTATCGCCTACAAGTTATACTGCCCTCACTGTTAATTTATATGGTTATAAGTATTAGCTTTTATGGCGCGGCCAGTGTAAAAAAAGAAAAAAACATTCAAAAAGAAGAGCTTAAAATATTAGCCACGCAAGATGCTATCAACAATAAAATTAACGAAATAACAGCACACCTCGCCTTACTGGCAACCTTTTTTTCTAGTAGTGACGATGTGAGCTTTACTGAATTTAAGCAATTTACGTCTAAGCAGCTTAGTTACAGCGAAGAAATTTTAGCATTTGAGTGGGTGCCCTACCTACCTAGCGAAAACCTAGCTCAGTATATAGAAGCTAATAACAAAACAGAGCTGGCTCAATATAGCTTAAAAGAAAGAGCAAAAGATGGCAGTTGGCAGGCCGCCCCCCTACGAGACTTTTATTACCCCGTGCAATATGCATATCCTTTATCGGGAAATGAAGATGTAATTGGCTTTGATCTTGCCTCCAATGAGGTTAGGCGTTCTGCGTTAATAAAAGCGAAGGTGTTAAATGAGTTGGTGATCAGTGAACCAATAAATTTAGTACAAAACGAAGCTGAGCGCGGCGTGCTGTTTTTTCATCCGGTGTTTGGCAACAATATTACAGAAGATGATTTTAAAGGTTTTGTAGTAGCGGTTGTGAGCTTAGAGAGGCTATCAAACGCGGTGTTATTTGAGCAAAACAACCGTGTTGCGGTGAGCTTTACAGACACCACGACAGAAAATAATGCCCAGCCTATTTTTATTGCCGATCATCAGCAACTATTGCCGTTAAAAGACTATAAATTATTGGTTGGTAAGCGGGTATGGCAGGTGGAGCTACACCAGTCAATGCAGCGCGAGTCATGGTTAGTTTATTGGCTTGCGCAAATAGCCGGTATGTTATTTGTTTGGCTGCTTATTACCTTTTTAATATCGGTAACGGGTACCAATATTCGTATACGTGAGCAGGTAGCAAAACAAACTAAAATTTTACGCTTAGAAAAGCAAAAGGCCGATGAAGCCAATGAAATAAAAAGCCAGTTTTTAGCAAATATGAGCCACGAAGTTCGCACCCCTATTAATGGCATTAAAGGGCTGCATTATTTAGCCCTACAGCAAAACGATTGGCAGCAGGCACGCAGTTATATTGAGCAAGCCGATGGGGCACTGGGCGTATTGCTTAGAGTGTTAAATGACGTGCTTGATTTTTCTAAAATGGAAGCCGGCAAACTTGATTTAATTCAAGAGCCAATTGATGTAGGCACACTCAGTGAAGAAGTGGCCAATTTACTGCAATTTGATATTGATGCCAAGTCGCTAGAGTTTATGCTTGATTACGATAAATCTAGCAACTTGGTTATCAACACCGACCCAATACGCTTAAAGCAAGTTTTGCTAAATCTAATCAATAATGCCATTAAATTTACAGCCAAAGGCAGCATTACACTTAAGGTGTGGCAGTCTAAAAAAATGACCTACTTTAGCGTTAATGATACCGGCATTGGAATCAGTAAAGAGGCGCAAAAACAGCTCTTTAAACCATTTGCACAAGCAGATAGCTCTACCTCGCGTCAATATGGCGGCACCGGGTTAGGTTTAAGTATATGCAAGAAGCTTGTGGAGTTGATGGGCGGAGAAATTGATTTAATAAGCCATGAGGGGCATGGCTCTACATTTACTTTTAGCTTACCGATTTATTCGCCGTTGCCAAAGGCTGAGCAAATAAAGCAACAATATGATGAAATAGATGTTAGTACGCTTTCTTTTGCAGATTATAAATTATTACTTGTTGAAGATAACCCATTAAATCAGCACGTCGCGAGTGCTATTTTAAAAACCAAAGGGTGTATTGCTGATATTGCCAATGATGGCTTTGAGGCGATTGAAAAACTGACAGAGCATACCTACGACATTGTGCTTATGGATATACAAATGCCAAAAATGGATGGCCTTGAAGCCACACGAGTTATTCGTAATGAGCTTGGTTTGTTTGACCTACCTATCATAGGCTTATCTGCTAATGCTCACGATGACGATGTTAAAAAAGCAGTGGCCAGCGGTATGGATAACTATATTACTAAACCTATTGAAGCAAATACTTTATTTAAAACACTCTGGCATCACCTAGCGCATCAAAATAAGTGAACAAAAACCTAATTTTGTTCACTTTTTGAGTAAAAAGCAGACATATGACCGCTAATATTTACTTTAACTGCTCTACACTTGAAAAATAACTGTACCTGCGTATCATGCGCGCAATTTTAACCTAACCGAGTCGCTATTATGATAAATAAAAAATTACCTCTGCTAGATATTCATCGCCACTTAGATGGCAATGTACGTGCGCAAACCATACTAGAACTTGGTCAACAGTTTAATATTACGCTACCCGCTGATAACGTAGAGGCGCTTATCCCTCACGTGCAAGTCATTGATCCTGAACCTGATTTAATGGCATTTTTGCAAAAGCTCGACTGGGGGGTCACGGTACTGGGCGATTACGACGCCTGTAGACGCATTGCCGTTGAAAACATAGAAGATGCGCAAGCCCAAGGACTTGATTATGTAGAGCTTCGCTTCAGCCCGTATTATATGGCACAAAGCCAAGGTTTACACCCGCAAGGGGTGGTGGAGGCCGTGGTTGACGGTATAAAATCGGCTACTCAAGGCGCCAATATTAAAGCAAACTTAATTGGTATTATGTCGCGTACTTACGGTGTTAAAACCTGCCAGCAGGAGCTTGACGCATTACTTGCCTTTAAAAATGATTTAGTGGCGATTGATTTAGCCGGAGATGAAATTGGTTTTCCGGGCGAGCTTTTTATCGAGCAATTTAAGCAAGTAAGAGACGCATACCTAGCCGCTACCATCCATGCCGGTGAAGCGCTCGGCGCTGCAAGTATCTGGCAAGCCATTAATGAATTAGGTGCAAGCCGTATAGGTCATGGGGTAAAAGCAATCGAAGACCCTAAACTAATGGACTATCTGCGCGATAACCGCATTGGTATTGAGTCGTGCTTAACCAGCAATATTCAAACCAGTACTGTAAACGATTTAGCTAAACACCCCCTTAAACAGTTTTTAGATCACGGTATTTTAGCATGTATTAATACCGACGATCCCGCTGTAGAGGGGATTGAGATTGAGCATGAGTACGTAGTGGCTGCGCCAAAGGCAGGCTTAACTCAAGCCGATATGCAAAAGGCACAAGCAAATGCCCTAGAAATTGCATTTTTAAGCGACAGCGATAAAGCCGCGTTAACCGCGCTTGCTGCAGCACGTTAAACACGCTTAATACAAAAAATGCCGCTTATTTGCGGCATTTTTTATGTTAGCTTACTTTTGTTTGGCAGCTCACGTAATTATCAAAAAGTGCCTTTAGTATATCGCTTCGGCCAATGAGGCCTATTACGGTATCCCCCTCAACGACGGGGTAGTTTTTAGGCTTTCCAGTTTTCATTTGCTCAGCAAGCTCGATTATATTGGTGTCGGCATTAACGGTTACAACCTCTGTTTGCATAAGCTGTGAAACTTTTACAACACCATCGCAAAAGTAGCTGCTTTGCATTAACGGCTTTAAAAGCTCTTGCTCAGATATAAAACCAACCAATGATTTATTGTCGTCAAATACGGGCGCACCTAGTAACTTAAACTTTTGTAGTTCACTAATCGCGGTGGTCATTTCAGTATTTGGGGTAATGTGTGGCAACTTGCGTTGCATAAAATCTTTTACTTTTGTATTTAACATTTGGGTCTCTCCCGCTGATGTTCTATACAAAGTATGGTTTATAGATAGGAATTTAGGAAATTGTTTATACTGATTAAAGTAATAGGTTATACCAATTAGTAGCTTAAATTTGATAGAAATAATAAAGGCGCCAAGGGCGCCTTTGTAATAAGAATAAAAATTTATTTTATAAACGCGAATGCATCTGCATACATGTTTTCGCGAACAGCACCGTGAGCAATAAAGTCATCACGAACAATGCCAATCATGTCAAAGCGACCAGCCATGTATATGTCGTACGGTTCTAGCGACACAATATCTTGCATTACTGCTTTGTGTACAAACCCAGTATGACCTTGCCAATTAGCAGATGGGTTTTCTACAACAGGAATAAATTTAAAGTGCTCGTTACTTTCTGCCCATGCTTGCATTTCGCTGTGAGCATATAAGGCTGACTCTTCTTTAACACCCCAGTAAAATAATACCGGGCGGTCGCAGTTAATTTCAGCTAAATGATCAGCCATTGATTTTGCGTAAGAAAACCCCGTGCCGCCAGCCAATAAAATAATAGGGCGCTGACATTGTAAACGTAGTTGCGACACACCAAGGCCGGCTTCAATATCAACCAGCGTGTTATTTTGATGCGCATTACGCAAATGCTCAAGTGATTGCATTGCGTACGAATCGGCTTTAGATGCGCCAATATGAAGCTCTATTTCATCACATTGCGATGGACGGCTTGCAATTGAAAATGCGCGCTTGTCTTTTTCACCAAGTACAAGTTGCATGTACTGGCCAGCTTCAAACGTAACAGGTTGTTGAGGCTTTAAAATTACTTTATGAACAAATTCTGTAAGTGGGCTGATGGCAACAACTTCAGCTTTTAATGTTTGCATTTTTTACCTTTTAGCAGCGTTTACGCAGATATGCAGTTAAGTGGGGCAATATTAACATACCTGCGGGGTTATTTTATAGCCTGTTTATATTCAGTAGGCGTGCTTAAAGTATATCGAGACTCTGCCAAATTTCGTCAACACGTTCTTTTGTTGCTTTATCCATAACTATTGGCTCGCCCCATTCGCGGTCGGTCTCACCTGGCCATTTATTGGTTGCATCCATGCCCATTTTGGAGCCAAGCCCAGATACAGGCGAGGCAAAATCGAGATAATCTATTGGCGTGTTTTCAATTAATGTGGTGTCGCGTGCAGGGTCCATACGGGTAGTGATGGCCCAAATAACATCGTTCCAGTCACGAGCATTTACATCATCATCGCAAACAATAACAAACTTAGTATACATAAACTGACGTAAAAACGACCATACGCCCATCATTACGCGCTTAGCATGGCCTGGGTATTGTTTTTTCATGGTTACCACGGCCATACGGTAAGAGCAGCCTTCGGGTGGCAAGTAAAAGTCGACGATTTCTGGAAACTGCTTTTGCAATATAGGCACAAACACTTCATTTAATGCCACGCCTAAAATTGCCGGCTCATCAGGCGGACGACCAGTAAATGTACTGTGATAAATTGGGTTTTTACGGTGAGTTAAATGGGTTACTGTCATTACAGGAAAATCATCAACTTCGTTGTAATAACCAGTGTGGTCACCATAGGGTCCTTCGGGCGCCATTTCGCCTGGCATAATGTAGCCTTCAAGTACTATTTCGGCACTGGCAGGAACTTGTAAGTTATTTGAAATAGACTTTACAACTTCCGTTTTACTACCACGCAGCAAGCCCGCAAAAGCATATTCGCTTAACGTGTCTGGCACAGGTGTAACGGCACCTAAAATAGTGGCAGGATCAGCCCCTAATGCAACCGAAACTGGATATGGTTCGCCGGGGTTTTCTTTGCACCATTCTTGAAAATCGAGCGCGCCACCGCGATGCGATAACCAACGCATAATTATTTTATTTTTACCTAATAGCTGCTGGCGGTAAATACCCAAATTTTGGCGCTTTTTATAAGGCCCTTTGGTAACGGTTAAACCCCAAGTGATAAGGGGAGCGGCATCGCCAGGCCAGCAATGCTGTATTGGTAACTTAGTTAAATCTACATCGTCACCTTCTAAAACAATCTGTTGGCATGGTGCTTTTTTAACTTCTTTAGCCGGCATATTGAGTACTTGTTTAAATACCGGAATTTGCCCTAGTGCTTCTTTAATCCCTTTTGGTGGCTCAGGCTCTTTTAAAAAAGCGAGTAGCTTGCCAACTTCACGCAGCTCGCTTACATCTTCTTGACCCATGCCCATAGCAACGCGCTTAGGTGTACCAAATAAGTTTGCAAGTACAGGCATACTGTGACCTTTTGGGTTTTCGAACAATAATGCTGGGCCTTTAGCACGTAATGTACGGTCAGCTATTTCGGTCATTTCAAGATACGGGTCGATTTCTTGAGTAATACGTTTAAGTTCGCCTTTTTTTTCAAGCAAATCGATAAAATCACGTAAATCTTTATATTTCATGGTAGGCCGCTACTAAGCAAAAAGTGAAAGTATTATACCCAACTAAACAACAAATGCATGTGTAGTTGTTAAGGGTCTGATAGTGTAAAAACAGGTTATTTATTACGAGGAGAAAAAAGAAAAAGTTTAAATCGCGAAGGACAAAATTATAAAGCGTCTGCTTGTTGTTGGCAGTGGTATTTATTACCTGAAACAATCAACATCGCTTCATCGGCTTTAGACCAAAATAACACTCGCTCATTAATATACTTTACCCCTGATGCGCTAGGCTCTTTATTAAGTGTATATGTTTGCTGATTTAAAGTAAGTGTTGCCCGCGCTCCTTGGTGGGCTAATTCTACTACGCGATCGTTGCATAAATAGTGGGTACTTTTAGGCTCATCACTACAGGCTGATAAAATCAGCATGCTTGTAAAAATAACCACTAATGCTCTCATTAATACCCCCTAAGTAAGTTTGCCATTGATAAAAATCAGTGCGTCCAATCAGCATAACAAAGCAAAATTAACCGTTGGTGAAAATTACGGATTAAGCTATGTTGATAGGATTATTTTTTAGCTAGGAAGCAACATGGCAGGCATTAACCTTTTAACATTACTTGATGATATAACCACCTTACTTGATGACATTGCCACGATGAGTAAAGTCGCCACTAAAAAAACAGCCGGTGTACTGGGTGATGACTTAGCACTTAATGCTCAACAAGTGACAGGCGTGACAGCTGATCGCGAATTACCCGTGGTTTGGGCGGTGGCAAAAGGCTCGTTTTTAAATAAAGCTATTTTGGTACCCGCTGCATTGCTCATAAGTGTATGGCTGCCTTGGCTGATAACTCCACTGCTAATAATCGGTGGCTTATTTTTATGTTTTGAAGGTGCTGAAAAAGTATTTGCTAAGTTTTTACCTCATCATGAAGAAGTAACAAACGAAGGTGAGAAACATGATTTAGTTGAGTATGAAAAGCAAAAAGTAAAAGGAGCCATACGAACCGACTTTATTCTCTCAGCCGAAATTATAGTGATCACCTTAGGAACGGTTGCAGGTGCCTCGCTCGTAAATCAGGCACTTGTATTATGTGTTATAGCCGTTTTAATGACCATAGGTGTATACGGGCTCGTAGCCGGTATTGTAAAGCTTGATGACGCGGGATTGTATTTGCTCAATCAATCAAAGGCGTCGGCTAATAAATTTAAAGAGTGGCTTGGTAAAGGCTTATTAGCTGCAGCGCCAAGGCTTATGCAATTTTTAGCCTTTGCTGGCACGGTGGCCATGTTTTTAGTGGGCGGTGGTATTTTATCTCATGGTATTGAGCTACTGCATCATTGGCAATTAGAAGTAACAAATATAGGTAAGTCGTTACTAAATGGCACTGGCGAAACATTAGCCCCCCTTATATTTGACGGATTACTAGGGGTAGTCGCGGGGCTGTGCATTGTTATTCTGCATTTAGTTTGGAGTAAATTTGCTAACACTAAGCACTAGATTTATAACGCTATTAATTTACGCCTATTTACATAAAAGGGGAAAGCATAGTGTATATTTTTGTTAAAAGTATGTAACATAAAAGCTTAATAAAAAATAAATAAAAGGAACTTTAATGAATAAGTTTTTGGCTTGTTTGACACTATTGCTGGTCAGTATTTTTAGCTCTCATACTACAGCAAGTAATGACTTGGTACCGATAGAAAGTTTTAGTAAAGATATAGAGTTTGCAGGTGTGAAAATTTCACCTGATGGAAAATATTTAGCTGTAATTACTCGCCCTGAAGGAAAAAATGTATTAATGGTGCTAACCACAGATACATTTAAAGTAAGCCATGCAATAAAATTCCCTAATAATGCCCAAGTTGGCAATTATTACTGGGTAAACAATGAAAGAATTGTATTGGCCAAAGAGTACATTAAAGGCTGGAAAGACCATCCCGAATATCATGGTGAGCTTTTTGGTATAAATGCTGATGGTAGCCAAGGCAAATACCTAGTGGGTTACCAAGGTGAAATGCAAACGGGTACCCGCATCAAAAAAGCTACACCTATACTCGGCACTTCTTATGTACTAGACCCGCTTATTCATGATAGACGTAAAATGCTGATCCTAACCTTCCCATGGAGCGCATCAAATGAGCCGCATACAATCGTTTATGAAGTTGATATTTACAGCGGAAAACGAAAAAGAGTTTCTAGGTCACCATCAAGAATGGCAGGCTTTTTAACGGATCATGATGGAAATGTGCGTGTTGCTGTTTCAAACGATGATTACATTAACCAAAAAATTTATACGCGAGAAAAGTCCGGTGGTGAATGGCAACAGCTTGATTTAGGAGAGCTAAAATACACTGATATTAGTCTTCATGCGTTTGATAGTACGGGCACATCTGTTTATGTTACAGCGTCAGAAAGTGGCGAAGCAAAAGGGCTTTACAAACTAAACTTAGAGAGCAAAAAGTTTGAACTTTTACATAAAGAACAGCACGTTTCTCCAAAAAAAGTGTGGGTAGATGAAGTTTCTAAAGAGTTATTCGCAATTGAAAATGAGCTTGGTTACCCAGCTTATACCTTTATAAATAATTCTCATAAAAGTGAGCGCTTAAAGGCATTAATACAATCGCTTCAAGGTCAGCAAGTGCAGCTTGTTAGTAGCACTGAAGATGGCGAGAAGAGTATTATATTTGCGTCAAGTGATACCAACCCTGGCAGTTATTACTTGTATGACGCCAAAAAGAATAGCTTGCGCTTTTTATTTGCGACTAAAAGCTGGATCAAGCCAAGTGAAATGGCAATAACCAAACCTGTAAATTATAAAGCGCGTGATGGCTTAACAATATACGGGTATTTAACCATCCCTAATAATACTAATGAAAAAAACTTACCTTTAGTTGTTATGCCTCACGGTGGGCCTCATGGACCAAGAGATTGGTGGGGCTATGAGAGCGAAGCTCAACTATTAGCCAGTAGAGGCATTGCCGTACTAAAAGTTAACTTTAGAGGCTCTGGTGGCTTTGGTCGCAACTTTGAACATGCTGGACATAAAAAATGGGGTGCTGAAATACAATACGACATTATTGACGGTGTAAAACACTTAATAGAGCAAGGTACTGTAAATAAAGATAATATTTGTATAATGGGCGCAAGTTTTGGTGGCTATTCGGCATTACAAAGTGCAATTTTAGAACCTGATATGTTTCAGTGTGCTATTGGTGTCGTTGGGGTGTACGATTTACCGCTAATGTTTGAAGAAGGCGATATCTCTGAACGTGACCGTGGACAGCGCTATCTTAAAAGCGCGCTTGGTACTGATGAAGCACAGTTAAAGCGTTTTTCACCTAGTTACAACATAGACAAGCTTAAAGCACCTGTTTTAATTGTACATGGTGGGCAGGATGAGAGAGCACCAATTGAGCAAGCTGAGTCTTTAGTAGCAGCACTAAAAAAAGAAAACCACCCTTACATATACGAGTTACTTGAAGATGAAGGGCATGGCTTTTATAAAGCAGAGCACAGAACACGCTACTACAAGCAGGTACTTAACTTTTTAGATGAGCATATGACTTTC
Organism: Pseudoalteromonas sp. P1-13-1a; assembly: GCF_001401875.1. Classification (NCBI taxonomy): domain Bacteria; kingdom Pseudomonadati; phylum Pseudomonadota; class Gammaproteobacteria; order Alteromonadales; family Pseudoalteromonadaceae; genus Pseudoalteromonas; species Pseudoalteromonas sp. P1-13-1a. The sequence continues at coordinate 65,055 of NZ_LKDV01000021.1, forward strand.
TAATTATAAGTATGAACCAAGATTGAAAATGGCCAGTAAAACTGGCCATTTTTTATTTGCAGTTTGCTTTATCACACATTTCTTCTAATTCTATTTTCGCTTTACTATTACCTTGCGCTATTGCATGCTCGTACCAATGCTTTGCTGTTTTTATATTTTTAGTTACGCCTTGGCTATCTCGATACATTTGCGCAAGATTTAGCTGCCCCCATTGCGAGCCTGCATTTGCGGCAATAGTAAAACTCTCAAGCGCATCGCTATACTGTCCATTTTTAAAATACGTAATGCCTTGTTGGTTATTTTTGTCGAGCTTTAAACCTTTATATAGCGGCTTAGGCTTTGGCGGAAACATAACAAACCCACCATATAAACTATTTGCCGAGGGGCGCAGTACGTCGTAAATCACCCCGTCGTTGTAAAGTCTTTTTACTTCGCTACGAGGCAAAGTAATTTTGTCAGTTGAGAAGTAACCGTTTTGCACTAATAAGCTGGTACGCATTGCAGTCGTAATGCCGTTGTTACGCTTATAGCTGTAATTACTTACCTGAAAAGTTATAAACTGTTCGTCAAAACTTAAAACTTGCGCAACTTTTAAGTTAGTCAGTGTCCATGGCTCATGAGTAAATTTATCGGCGTGTACTAAATACGTGTCGTACGCTTTAGGATCTGTTAAGTAGCGTTGCTTTTGCGCTTGCGCTGCAGCGTGTTGTTGGTAAATAAACAGCCCCACCCATAACGCTAAAAATACCCCTATAAAGTATTTAGGAAGAGTGACAATTTCAAAAACAGGTAACTGCTTTAACTTTACAGGCGCATTATGGCCGCATTGATAGCATTCGTATTTATAGTTTAGCGCTAAAGGTATAACAGGAATAACCGTAAAGCGTAAAAAACGACTTTGGTTTATTAGATGGTAGGCGTGGCTATGGCAATTAGGGCAGCACTGCGTTTGTGCAAAATAAGGAAATGACTGACTCGTATTGAAAAGCAACATACCTACACACTCCTTGTTTTGTTTTATTTATATAAAGGTAAAACAAGGAGTGCGTTTATTAAAGCGACAAACTGTAAGTAAGTATGTCAGTTATTATTTTGTGTCTGCTTTAGGCTTAATAGTGGTTTTTGCATCGGCGGCCATTAACGCAAACACAGCGTACGCAGCGGTATTTTGGCGCAGTTTAGCAGGTGTTACTTTATCGAGCGTGTCATCAGCTGTGTGATGGTAATCAAAGTAATCTGTGCCATCTTGAGCTAACTCAAATATAGGTGCTGAGACCGCTTTTTTAAATGGAATTAAATCAGGCCCGCCGTTGGCTTGGTTTTTACCAATGTACTCAATGTTTAATGGTGCCAGTTCTTTTGCTATGGCACGTACTACTGGCAGTGAAGCTGCATCTACATTCGACTCAAAACCATATACTACATCGGCGCCAAAGTCCGACTCAGCAGCTGCCACTATATTGTGTAAATCGTTTTTATGTTGTGCAAAGTAAGCTTTTGCACCCCAAAGGCCAAGTTCTTCTGCTGCAAAAAGCACAACGCGAATACTGCGTTTAGGGCGTTTAACATCGCTAATGTGTTTGGCCGCAGCCATTGTTAGCGCAACACCTGCACCATCATCTAATGCGCCAGTGCCTAAATCCCATGAGTCTAGGTGGCCACCAATTAACACATATTGTTCTGGGTTTTCGGTGCCATTAAATTGGCCTATAACATTATAGCTTGTGCCTTCTCCTAGGCTTTGTGTTTGTACATTTATATTAACTGTTACCTTTTTGTTTAAAGCCACTAAGCGCGCTATTTGATCGGCATCAGGGTTGGCAATGGTGACGTTGGGTATTTTTTTAACGCCTTCTTTATAGTGGCTGCCTCCTGTGTGAGCAAAACGGTGGTGAGCTGTACTCACTGAGCGCATCATGTAAGCAACCGCGCCTTTTTTCGCGGCCTCAACGGCACCTGTGCCACGTGCTTTTACAGCAGGGCCATAACCGTTGCCATCAATATGGCGATTCATTCGATAATTAATATAGGCAATCTTACCTTTTAAACTATTGGCTGGTGCTGCAATTAGCTCATCCAATGTTTCAAACAGTACAACCGGTGCGCTAATACCATCTTTAGGTGTGCTTACACTGTTACCTAGCGCAGTTAAATGCAGAGGTTGCTCACTTGGGGTGAGTATTTTTCCGCTTTCGCTGTAACGGCGCCAATTTGGAAAGGTTGCTTCTTCAAGCCATACTTTATCAAAACCCAATTCGTTAAATTTTGCTTTAGCCCACGCAACTGCTTTTTTATCGTTTTCAGTGCCGGGTAAGCGAGGACCCACTTCTGTTGTGAGTGATTCGAGTAGCTCGTAACTTAAAGGGCTTTTAAGCGCAGCACTGCGCACTTCATCAACCTGTTGTAATTGTTTAGCGGTGAATTCTGCACTTGTTGCATGAGCAGTTAAGCTGCTAGTTAGTAAAAGTGCTGTAATAATTTTTTTCATATCGAGTAAGCCTTTTTATAATTATGTGCATTAGAGCATTTTTTGAAGGCTTTAAAAAATAGATGAGATGAATGTAGTAGGGTTTTTAATAGGCATTAAAAAGCCCGCACAGTTATGATTGTGCGGGCTTTTTAAGTATAAGTTTATAACTTAAAAGCTAAATTGAGCTGCCAAGCGTACATTTGTGCCTTCGCCAACGGTTACGTTATTTAAACCACCGCCACCTAAGTAATCTTCATCAAGAAGGTTTTCAATGTTTAAACGAAGGTTTACATCGGTTTTGCTTATTTTAAGTTTGTAAGTTGCACCTACATCTACTCGTGTATAAGCATCTTTTACTACTGTGTTTGCGCTATCGGCAAAGCGCTCACCTTCATAAAATGCACCGGCATTAAACGCAATGGTGTCGTTCAACTCATAGCGTGTCCAAAGTGATGCAGACCATTTAGGGGCATCGGTAGGGCGTTTACCTTCAAGGTCTTCGTCACGCTCGTAGTTTGCATCTAGGTACATAGTTGATGCCATTACAAATAAGCGATCGGTAGCTGCACCCTGCGCGCTTAGCTCAAGTCCTTTGTGGCGTTGCTCGCCTACTTGGTTTGTTTCAGAGGTAAATTCGCCCACTGGCACTTCAAGTGCTTCGGTTACTAAGGTGCCTTTTTTGCTAATATCAAATACAGCACCGCTTAACATTAGGCGGTCATCAAATAGCTGCCATTTTACACCAATTTCTTTTTGCTCAGAGGTAACAGCATCAAGCTTCATACCGTTGTTGATGTCAGTTTCGCTTACTAATGTATCGCTTCCTTGTGGCTCAAAACCTTCTGAGTAGCTAGCATAAATAGTTGCAGAAGGGTTAGGGTGATAAAGCACACCTACTTTTGGTACGAATGACTCGTTATCTGCGCCTTCTCTATTTTGCTCATCGTAACGACCACCTAATGATACTTGCCATTGTGGCGAGAAAGTAATTAAGTCTTGAACGTAAATACCGTAGTAGTCGTATTCTGTTTCGCTAATAGTATCATCTGATTTATAGCTTACTGTTGGGCGGCTTGGCTCGTTTTGGCCTGCGGCAAAATCAAAATACTCTGCTGATGTACGGCGTTGCCCGTAATAGTAATCAAGCGAGTTTGCGCCAATTAAAAACTGGTGTTGTAAACTACCTGTCTTAAATTCGCCAACAAAATCAATGAACGCGGTTTTAAACTGCCAATCGTCAAATCGGTCGTAAGGGCGTGACTCATAGCTATCGCCTTCTACAAACGTACTTGGCTTACGAGGTGCAGACTCAAAACGCTGGCGCTCAAATGTTTGCTCGTTGTAACCAAGCTTAACTTGCCAGTGATCGTTTAAGTACACCTCAAAATCTACGCCTAAGTTTTCTACCGTTATGTCGGTAAACGCCCAAGACATATCGCGAATGGTTTTGTCATCGCCAATCACATTGGCGTTGTCATCTATCCATGCACCTGTATCTAGGCCTGCTTCGTCGTCTGTGCGGTCGTAATGTACGCGTACTAATGCGTTGTCACTTAAATCGTAATCAACAATGACAGCGCCTAAAAAACGGTCGCGTTCACGGTTTTCGCCGTTTTGATATTCGCGCCAGTAATCAACATCTTGTTTTACTAAAATACCGCGTGCACGTAAATCTTCAGCGTCGGTAAGTGCACCAGCTGCGTCTAGCATAAAGCGGGTAGAGCCGTGTTGGTCTACATCTGCGCTGGCGTTAAATAATGTAGTTGCGGTAGGCTTTTTTGTCACCATGTTAATCAAGCCACCTGGGCCTGATTGTCCGTATAAAATACTTGATGGACCTTTAATAACTTCTACTTGTTGTAGAATTTCAATCGGTTGCTGGTAGTGAGACCAATGTTGGTGTCCGTCGCGTAAGTAGCCTGTCGATGAGCTAAGTTCAAAGCCGCGTAAGTTAAATACTTCACGGTTACGCTGTTGAGAGCCGGCAGTTAAACTTGCATCGTTAGTAAGTACTTCGCCAAGGGTCGTTGCTAATTGCTCGCTAATGATTGTATCGCTAATAACAGTGACTGATTGCGCTGTTTCTAACAATGACGCTGATGTTCTCATTGCTCCGTTGGCGTTGTCGACTTTGTAGTCGTTAAAATAACTACCTTTAACTTCAATTCGCTCTAAGTCAGTAGGTGCGGCAAAGGCGCTTGTGCTAATGGCACCAACAAGTGCTACGTACAGTGAGTTTAGTTTCATCAATTACATCCAGTGTTAGGGTGTTAAAATTTTTCGAGGATCTTAATGAAAACTAGTATCATTTGCAACTTTTTTATTAACAAGGATTAACGCATCGTAAAATAATGCACATCGGGTATTAATGGTTGCCTAAGCTGAATTCTGCTATTATGGAGCTCATATTTTGGGGCTAAGCCCTGTGTTGTTTTATTATTTTGGAATTTATTGTGACTTCTACTGCATTTTCATCTTTGGCTTTACCTGCTGGTTTAGTTGATAATTTATCAACACTTGGCTACTCGCAAATGACGCCTGTACAAGCGCAAAGCCTGTCACCTGTACTTGAAGGTAAAGACATTATTGCACAGGCAAAAACCGGTTCAGGTAAAACTGCTGCTTTTAGTTTAGGTGTGTTAGCTAAATTAAATGTAAAACGTTTTCGTATTCAATCGCTTGTACTTTGTCCAACGCGCGAACTGGCCGAGCAAGTGGCAGTAGAAATGCGTAAACTTGCCCGTGGTATTCATAATATTAAAATATTAACGCTATGTGGTGGTGTATCAATTGGCCCACAAATAGGCTCGCTTGAGCATGGGGCACATATTATTGTGGGTACACCTGGGCGAGTGGACGATCATATTCGTAAAGGTACACTGCGTTTAGACGATGTTGAAACGTTAGTACTTGATGAAGCAGATCAAATGCTTGATATGGGCTTTCAAGATACCCTTGATGCAATTATTGAGTGTATACCGCAAAATCGTCAAACGTTGTTATTTAGTGCTACCTTTCCGCGTGCAATTGAAGCGATTGCAAAGCGCGTATTAAAAAATCCAGAAATGATAAAAGTAGAAGAAGAGCAAGAAAAAAGCACTATAAAACAATACTTTTACAAAATGGATAACAACAAAAAACGCTACTCAACGCTTAAATTGTTGCTACTTAAATTTACACCACAAAGCTGTGTTGTTTTTTGTAACACCAAGGTAGAAACACAACAAGTTTGTGATGATTTAGCAAGTGAAGGCTTTAGTGCCGTGGCGCTTCATGGTGACTTAGAGCAACGTGATCGCGAACGTACGTTAATTCATTTTGCTAATAAAAGCGCGTCAATATTAGTGGCAACCGATGTGGCTGCGCGTGGCTTAGATATTGACGACATGGACATGGTAATAAATTACCATTTAGCACATGACCCACAAACCCATGTGCACCGTGTAGGACGCACAGGCCGAGCGGGTAAAAAAGGCATTGCATGCTCTATTTACGGTGATGCTGAACAGTTTAAAGTGGCGCAAATTGGCGATCATTACGAACGCGACTTTTTGCCAGAACCAATGCCTGCCTTCAGCTTATTAGAAAAGCCGCCTTACAAGCCAGAAATGGTCACGCTAATGATTGATGCCGGCAAAAAGCAAAAAGTGCGCGCGGGTGATATTTTAGGTGCGCTTACTGGCAAAGAGGGGGTTGCAGGGCGCCAAGTCGGTAAAATAAATGTACTTGATAACGTTGCCTTTGTAGCGGTAGAGCGTAATGCATCAAAACCTGCACTGCGTAAATTAACCGAGGGCAATATTAAAGGGCGTAAAATTCGTGCCCGTCGCCTTACCCGTTAATTAGGCGTTTTGAGCAGCTAGCTTTAGCTGCTCATACTCGGCTCTTACTTGTCTAAATTTACATGCACTTCCAGTTTGCTTATCTGGATGATGTTTTAATGCCAATTGCCGCCAGCGCTTTTGTAGCATAGCTAAGTTAAAGTTTGGCGGTAATTGCCAAGCTTTAATTAATGGCTCAATATGCCCAACTGGATGCTTTATTAGTGGGTTAAATTGCTGCCAAAAACTATCTAATAATGCCTCAATGTCTTTGGCACTGGTGTCGTAGTTTTCCCAGTTTAAATAGTAATTTTTTAAATGGGATTGCATTGCTACATTGCTACTTGGCTCTGCAAGTTCAATATGTAATGACGATATAATTAAGTGCTTGGGTAATAGCTGTGTTTGCAGCTCAAATAACGCATTCATAATTAAAAAATTCTTTTTAAATAAATTTTGCTCAGGGTTAACATCTAAAGATGGTAACACCCCTTGTTGAGCAAGCGTTGCGGCTAAGGTATGAACTTTCCAAACTGGCTGAGTTAAAAGTAACTCAAAAATCTCATCAATCAGGGGGTTAAGCATTGTTTGCGCTCGTTTTGTTGTGTATCTTCAATAAAGATTACACTGACTAAAGCTAAAGTTTGAAGGAATAATATTATGCTAGGCAAATTGAAGTGCCTTTTATTTGTTTTATGTTGTGTGTTCATACTGCCTAGCTTTGCTCAAAATAGTGTATCTTTATTTGATGAATTTAAAAAAGAGCAGCAGTGGGACGTAAAACTCACGCTCGGTAATGCACTGCTTGAAGCAAAAAATATAACAGAATCTCAAAAGGTCAGTGTGTATTCTGAACTTGCCGATTTAGCCTTCTCCTCAGATGATTTTGAAAATGCTCTGTTGTACTTTAAAAAATTAGAACAGCACACCTCCTCAAGTTACTTGCCAGATATGCATTTTAGAGCCATTAAAATGCAAGGTGTTGTGTTTTATTTTCAGGGGTATTTTCAGCAAGCTATTGTTGAATATAGCCGCGCCATGGTAATTGTTGAAAAAAACAATAAGCAAGTAGAGCTTGCAAACCTGCTTAGTAACATTGGTTTAGCTTACTTTGAAATGAATAATATGGAGCTGACGCTCGAATATTATTTAAAAGCAAAAGAGATTTATGAAAAAAAGGGCAGTGCGCAAGACCAAGCTGACATTTTGCTAAATATAGCAGGGGTGTACATTAGATTGTCGCGTTATGAAAGCGCCATTTTATTTTATAAAGAAGTACTTAAAGTATATCAAAAACTAGGTGATACCAGCGGTATAGCACAAGTTAACAATAATTTAGGCGTTGCTTACTACGAAAGTTCACAATTTGACTTAGCACTGCACTATTATCAGATGGCGTTACGTTACTATATTTCTACCAATGATTATAATAAGTTATCTACCCAATATACTAATTTAGCAAATATCAATTTAATTCTTAATAACGTGGATGTTGCTTACGAGCAGGCTAGATTGGGGGTACAAAATGCCCTTGAAATTGCGAATCACAGTTTAGAGCTTAACGCCTTACATGCACTAGCTAAAATACAATTTGTGAGAGGAGAGCTTGCTGATTCGCAAAAAAGCTTAGATAAAGCCACCGATTTGGCCACACAATATAATAGTGTGCGTATAAAGCGCGATGCTTTTGGCACGCGTTCGCTTTTAGAGGCTAGCAAAGGCAACTACGCTGAGGCATTAACGCTGCACGAAAAGTTTGTAGCAGAGCAGCGTGGTATAAACAGCGAAACAATCACCAGTGCTTTAGCAGTATTACAAAACCAATTTAAAGCCACTCAGTTAAACCAAGAAATTCAGAAGCTCAAGCAAGAACGAAAAGTACAGAAGTTAAAAATGAGCCAGCGCTCGCAGCTCACAGTTTTTATTTTTGTTTTATTATTTTTAGTGATTGTTACGGGCACCGCGCTTTATCGTCGGGGCGCCGAAAAGCGTGCCAAGCAGTTATTAAAGGAGCAAGTTGCGCAGCGTACGGCAGAGCTGCAAGCTATAGCTCAGGAGCTACGAGAAGCTAATGATGTTAAAAGCCAGTTTTTGGCAAATATTAGCCATGAAATTAGAACCCCGCTTACCGCTATTTTAGGCCAAACAGATGATTTAATTAATGGTTTGTACGAGCCTGAAAACCTACAAGATGAATTAAAAATAATTCAGCGACATAGTGATCATTTAAAAAGTTTAATTAATGATGTGCTTGATTTAAGCAAAATAGAAGCAAACAGATTAGAGCTTAATATTTCGTGCTTTGACATAGTGCAGCTAGTTAGCGATGTACATGCCATGTTCATTTCGCAGGCTAAAGCGAAGCATTTGCAAATTCGTTTTGATAACCATGTAGGTAATGCGTTTTATACCAAACTCGATTTAATGCGGGTAAAGCAAATACTCATCAATTTATGCGCTAACGCTGTTAAGTTTACTCAGGCTGGGCAGGTAGTTGTGTCTTTGAACAAAACTGAGCAAGGGCTTGTTTTTATAGTTAAAGACACCGGTATTGGTATGAATTCATCGCAGCTAAAACAAATATTTGAATGCTTTAGCCAAGCCGATAACAGTATTAGCCGTCGCTTTGGTGGCACTGGGTTGGGGCTTAGTTTGTCTCAACAGCTGGCCTCTATGATGGGAGGGTACATTAGCGTTCAAAGTGAGTTTAAACGTGGGAGCCAGTTTTCGCTGTTTTTACCTTGTGTAGAGGTTGAAAAAGAGCGAGATGAGTACGAACATGTAACCTCGTCTACACAGGTTAAGCAGTTAACTGGTCGTGTAGTACTGGCTGAGGATCACCCCGACAACCGTAGACTCATAAGTCGTTATTTACGTTCTATGGGGCTTGAGGTTATAGCGGTAGAAAATGGTGAGCAAGCGGTTGAGAAGTGCCTTCAAATATACCCAGATTTAGTGCTACTGGATATACAAATGCCTATTATGGATGGCCGTGCTGCATTTTCATTATTGCAAAAGTGCGGCTTTCAAGCGCCTATTTTTGCTTTAACTGCCAATGCAATGAGTCATGAAGTCGATGATTATCTTGCGCTAGGCTTTACAGGGTATTTAGGTAAGCCGTTAGATAAAAACGCTTTTTATAACACGCTTGCTAAACATTTGGATGAAGCTGCTAAACAAGAGCCACCATATACAGCTCAGATAGATATGAGCGACTTAGTAACAAGTTTTAAGCAAAGCTTCACGTTTGAAAGCGAAACCATAAATCAGCATTATAGTAGTAATGACTTAGAGGCATTACAAAAAGACAGCCATCGCATTTTAGGGGCAGCGCAAATGTTTGCGTTAGACGATATTGCCAAGGCCGCTAAAAATCTCGATATGGCTTTACTCAATAAACAAAGCCAAAGTAAAGAACACATTCAAAAGCTTGTAGATGAATTACAGCGCGTACTTAAAAAATATAACGAAAGTTAATTATTCTAATCGTGTTAAGCTATTAGACATTTATAGCGACAGATAAGCTCAGTTAATACTTTATTTAGCATGCTAGAAAGGCTAAATATCTAAGTTGATTGGTATTGTCGTTTAAATATAAAAAAAGCGCCCTAGGCGCTTTTTTTATATAACGAAAACGCGCTTATTGGCGTTTCATCGAATCGAAGAATTCATCGTTCGTTTTGCTCATAGAAAGCTTATCAATTAAGAATTCCATAGCATCAATCTCTGACATTTCATGAACAATCTTGCGTAAAATCCATAGCTTTTGTAGCTCATCTGGTTTAGTAAGTAGTTCTTCACGACGCGTACCTGAGCGGTTAAAGTCGATGGCAGGGAATACACGCTTTTCAGCAATCTTACGATTTAAGTGTAGTTCCATGTTACCGGTACCTTTAAACTCTTCGTAGATAACTTCATCCATTTTTGAGCCCGTGTCGATAAGTGCTGTAGCTATAATCGTTAAGCTACCGCCTTCTTCAACATTACGTGCAGCTCCAAAGAAGCGCTTAGGCTTGTGCAGTGCATTAGCATCAACACCACCGGTAAGTACTTTACCTGATGAAGGGATAACTGTGTTGTAAGCACGTGCTAAACGGGTGATTGAATCCAATAAGATAACCACATCTTTTTTGTGCTCAACCAAACGTTTTGCTTTTTCAATCACCATTTCTGCAACTTGTACATGGCGAGAAGCTGGCTCATCAAACGTTGATGCAATAACCTCACCTTTAACAAGGCGTTGCATCTCGGTTACTTCCTCCGGACGCTCATCAATAAGTAAAACCATTAATGTAACATCTGGGTGATTGTGAGTAATTGATTGTGCAATGTTTTGCAGTAGCATTGTTTTACCCGCTTTAGGCGGTGCTACTAACAAACCACGTTGGCCACGGCCAATTGGTGATGCTAAATCAAGTACACGAGCGGTAATGTCTTCTTTACTGCCGTTACCGCGTTCCATACGAAAACGTTCGTTTGCATGTAGTGGGGTAAGGTTTTCAAAAAGGATTTTAGTGCGAGAGTTTTCAGGTTTATCAAAGTTAACTTCGTTTACTTTTAGTAAAGCAAAGTAACGTTCGCCGTCTTTAGGTGGGCGAATAAGACCTGAAATAGAATCGCCAGTACGCATGCTGAAACGGCGAATTTGGCTTGGAGATACATAAATATCATCTGGGCCAGCTAAGTAAGAGGCTTCTGATGATCTTAAAAAACCAAAACCATCTTGTAAAATCTCTAGTACACCGCCGCCGTAGATGTTCTCTCCGCCTTTGGCATGTGCTTTAAGAATGGCAAAAATGATATCTTGCTTTCTTAAGCGGGCTACGTTTTCGAGCCCCATGGACTCAGCTAAGTTTACAAGTTCTTTTATAGACTTGTCTTTTAATTCGCGTAAATGCATATTGGTGGGTTCTTTATTACAATTGTCATACTCAAAATCGCTTTGATAGTTGAGTGAGGTTTGTTGAATATAACTAAGGATTAGTTGGCTTTATAAACTAGCAGTTCACTGGCACAGCGTCCAGTCTTTATACAAAATAAACACAAAAAAAGGGCAAAAAAGCCCTTTTTTTTCATTTTTACTTAGATATTGTTTTCTAAGAACTCAATAAGTTGAGTTTTAGAAAGCGCACCAACTTTCGTTGCAGCTACCTGGCCATCTTTAAAAAGAAGTAGTGTAGGGATACCACGAATACCAAACTTAGGTGGTGTGCCTGCGTTTTGGTCAATGTTTAACTTAGCAACTGTTACACGGCTATCATACTCATCAGCCACTTCATTAAGGATAGGGGCGATCATTTTACAAGGTCCGCACCACTCAGCCCAAAAATCTACTAGTACAGGCTTGTCTGATTGTAATACGTCAGCTTCAAAGCTATCGTCAGTAATTTGGATTATTTTCTCGCTCATTGCGCTCTCCGATTTAGTTAGGCGAAATATTTAGTGCGTATTTAAACACTCTTGTTTCTTATTGCAAGTTTAAACGTTATGCTTAAACGCTATGACTAAGACACATTTGACCGATAAAAAGTTTTCAGACTTTGCTATCGCACCGGAAGTGGTTGCCGGTTTAACCGAAAGTGGGTTTGAGTATTGCACACCCATTCAAGCAAAATGCCTACCTTTTATTTGTGACGGTCGCGATATCGCGGGCCAAGCACAAACGGGTACGGGCAAAACGTTGGCGTTTTTAACAGCCACGTGCCATCGGTTATTACAATCTAGCAAAGCACCTAGTAAACATCCAAGAGCCCTGATCATGGCCCCGACTCGGGAGCTTGCGATTCAGATACACAAAGATGCTAAAATTTTAGCGCCGCACTGTAATCTTAACTTAGGTTTAGTATATGGTGGCGAAGATTACGAAAAACAACGTGCACAATTAGAAAAAGGCGTTGATATTTTAATTGGTACTACAGGTCGACTAATCGATTTGTACAAGCAAGGCTGTTACACCCTTAACGAAATTGAGGTAGTTGTGCTTGATGAAGCCGATCGTATGTTCGATTTAGGCTTTATAAAAGATATTCGTTACATGTTCCGCCGTATGCCAGATACAGCAGATAGACTCAATTTATTATTTTCTGCCACGCTTTCTTATCGCGTGCAGGAGCTTGCCTTTGAACATATGACTAACCCTGAACACGTTCAAATCGAGCCAGACGTAAAAACAGGCAAGCGCATTAAAGAAGAGCTATTTCATCCTTCTCAAGAGGATAAAATTAAGCTGCTATTAACTTTAATTGAGGAAGAATGGCCGGATAAGGCCATCGTATTTGCCAATACCAAACACAGTTGTGAGACAGTATATGCTTGGTTAAAAGCCGATGGTCACCGTGTAGGTATGCTCACTGGTGATGTAAACCAGAAAAAACGCCAATCTATATTAGCGCAATTCACCAAAGGTGAATTAGACTTTTTAGTGGCAACTGATGTCGCAGCACGTGGGCTACATATCCCTGAGGTAAGTCATGTATTTAACTTTGACCTACCGGATGATTGTGAAGATTACGTTCACCGCATTGGTCGTACTGGTCGTGCCGGCGCATCAGGTCATGCAATTAGCTTTGCATGTGAACAGTATGCTTATAACTTACATGAAATAGAAGAGTATATAGAGCACAGCATTCCTTTATCACATTATGATAAAACCGCATTGCTAGATGATTTAACAAAGCCTACTATTCAAAGAAAGCGCAACTATTCTACAGGCCCACGTAATCGTAGTAATAACGGACGTCGCCCGAATAATAGTTACCAAAAAGGACGGTCGTAACTTGGCCGTTACTGTACGTAGTAGTAACTAGAGGTTTTTGAACGGTGGGGCAATTTAAACCGCAAAAAAATGTGTATGCAGTCATTGATTTAGGCTCAAATAGCTTTCATATGCTAATTGCTAAATCAATTGCTGGCGGCCTACAAACTATAGGCCGCGTTAAACGCAAAGTAAGATTAGCAGCAGGGCTTGATAGCGAAAATGTATTAAGCTCTGAGGCAATGCAGCGAGGTTGGGAGTGCCTTGCACTTTTTGCTGAGCGCCTACAGGACATTCCAAAACAAAATATCACCATAGTAGCAACTGCAACACTTCGACTTGCAACGAATGCCGATGTTTTCAAGGCGCATGCTGAGAAGATACTAGGCCATACAATAAATGTAATTAGTGGTGAGCTAGAAGCACGCACCATTTATAAAGGTGTAGCACACACCTCATCGTGTACTGGCAAACAACTTGTCATTGATATTGGTGGGGCAAGTACCGAAGTCGTTATAGGTAAAGGTTTTGAGGCACAGCACTATAAAAGCTTAAATATGGGATGTGTCACATACTTAGAGCGTTACTTTAAAGACTGTCAACTAAGTGAAGCAAACTTCAATGCCGCCATTAAAGCTGCCCATGAAGTGATTGACGAAATTGCGCCAGAGTATAAACAAGCAGGTTGGCAAATAGCATCAGGTGCCTCTGGTACGGTGCAAGCGATTCAAGAAATCATGGTCGCGCAGGACTTAGATGATCTACTTACATTAGAAAAGCTAAATAAAATAAAACAGCAATCGATAGCCTACAGTACGATTGCTGCACTTGACCTGCCTGGGTTAAGTGAAGAGCGCAGGTTAGTTTTTGTGTCGGGCCTTGCTATCTTAATAGCGTTATTTGAATCACTTGAAATTGAAAAAATGGGTTTGGCTGGCGGTGCACTTCGCGAAGGTGTACTTTACAGTATGGTACCTGAGCTTCATAACAACGATATCCGTAAACGTACAGTGGATGGGTTTATGGACCGGTATCATGTTGATCAAAAGCAAGCGAATCGAGTATCGAGCTTAGTTATTCAACTGGCAGAGCAGGTAGGTGAAAGCTGGCCGCTTGTTAGTGAAAATGCCTTGCCGCTTTTAAAAGCCGCAGCGCAACTTCACGAAATTGGTTTATTGATAGAGTATAAGCAATACCATAAGCACACAGCCTACATTATAGAAAATACCGATATGCCTGGTTTTTCACAATCCGAACATAAAGTGATTGCTGCAGTTGCAAGCGCACATCGTTCTGATATCCAAAAAGGTAGCTTCAACGTTCTAGGTGCGCATAGTACGCTTACCCAATACTTAGTTAGGCTACTAAGAATCGCCGTAATATTATCGATGCGCCGACAAGATGACGTACTTCCTAGAATAGAGTTATCTGTAGAAAAAGACACATTAGACTTAAAGTTTGCCAATAACTGGTTAAAAGAACACCCGCTTATGGCTAGTGAGCTACAACAAGAGTCAAAACTGCAAAGTAAACTCGGTTGGAAACTCATCGTAAACTAATATAAAAGGCCCGTAAGGGCCTTTTTAGTGTTTAAAGTAACCACTTTGCTTTAATTTCACGCGAACAGTCATTTATTTTAAGTTTTCTTAAAAAAAGGGTTGATCTGTTTTCGGATCTCCCTATAATGCGACCCCACTGAGACGGCAGA
>NZ_LKDV01000022.1:0-74091 GCF_001401875.1 Pseudoalteromonas sp. P1-13-1a
GCTAGGATTTATGGTGGTATCCAATTAAATTCATCAACTACATTTACAGCAGAAGCAAGTGACGTTTTACTAGCTCAAACAGATACTGAAGCTACAAGCCGCGCTGTAGGTGTGGATACTGTTGATATTTCTACTCAAGGTGCTTCTCAAGATGCACTAGCTATTATTGATAATGCAATTGCAAATATAGATGCTCAACGCGCCGACTTAGGTGCGATTCAAAACCGTTTTGGTCATACAATTAGCAATTTAGCTAATATTTCTGAAAACGTATCTGCATCACGTAGCCGTATTCAAGATACAGACTTTGCAACTGAAACAGCAGAGATGACTAAAAACCAAATCTTGCAACAAGCAGGTACGTCAATTTTATCGCAAGCGAATCAGTTACCACAAACAGCACTTAGCCTATTAGGTTAATAAGTTAAACGTTATAGCTTAATGAATAGCTAGCTAGTACATAAAGTCAGTATTAGTTTTAAAACAAGGAGGTGGCTTTAGCTACCTCCTTTTGTGGTTTAAGGGTATAAATTAAGCTATTGTTAGTCTGATAATTATACAAGTTCGGCAGCTCTAGGAGGCGTTATGAACACCATTACTTCAAACGCAGAAGTTACGATAGCATCAACATCTTTAACTGGTGAAGATAAACAAGTAGGGCAGAGTGGATCAACATTGACTCAGCGCGCTGTTGATGACGTAAATAAAATGGATGAACAAGGCACACAAAACCAGTTAAATAAACAATATACACAGCAAAGCTCTGAGGGCAATAGTCCGAAAAACCAACAGCTTGAACGTGAGCAGCTTGAAAAAGTGGCGCAGCAATTGCAAGAGTTCATGGGGGAAATGAACCGTACTCTGCAATTTCAAGTTGATGAAGACTCTGGGCGTGATGTAATTAAGATACTTGATAAAACAAGTGGTGATGTAATTAAGCAATACCCTTCGGAAGAAGTATTAAGCTTAGTGTCAAAGCTTTCTGAGTCTGCAGGTATTTTAATCGACCAAACGGTTTAATCGCCGTAGTGTTGATATATTATTAGTTAAGTTTTTTGGGTTTAAAGAGGTGAAGTATGTCTATTTCGTTTAATGGTTTAGGCTCGGGTTTAGCAGTATCAGACATTGTGGATGCATTGGTTAATGCTGAGCAAGCACCAGCTGAAGCTCGTTTAAATAATACCGAAAGTAATTTAACTACAGATATATCAGCTGCGGGTGCATTAAAGTCTGCTTTAGAGCAGGTACAGACTGCGATGCAAGCGTTAGGCGATAGCGATAACTATCAAAAGCGTAGCACATCTGGTAGCGATAGCTTTATATCTATCAGTGCGGATGAAGATGCGCAGCCTGGTAGCTACAACGTAAAAGTAGATGCATTAGCGCAAGCTCATAAATTATCATCTCCTGCATTTGCGGCCGATGAAGCCATAGGCGCCGGATTAATTACAATTGGCTCTGGTGAAAACAGTTTTTCTACTGTTCTGTCTGCAACTAATACTCTAGAAGATTTACGTGACCAAATTAATAACGGCCCTTTTACTGGGAATGACAGTAACGACTCGGTTGTAGCAACTATAGTAACCAGTGATGATGGTCAGCATTTAGTACTTACTAGTAAAGAAACTGGTGAAGACAATGCAATTACTATTACCGTACAAGATGACGATGGTAATAACACTGACACTGGTGGGCTCTCACGGTTAGCTTACGATGTATCTGACGCAGACCCACTAAACCATACTACAAACCTAACAGAAGTAAACGCTGCACAAAATGCACAAATAACGATTGATGGCACATTAACGGTATCAAGCAATACAAATGAATTTAGCAATGTAATTGATGGCGTGGATATTACCGTAAAAAAATTACATGATGCCGACGATGATGTTAGCGATATATCAGTCACTGAAAATAATAATAATATACAAGCAGGTTTAAATAGCTTTATCACTAGTTACAACGAACTGTTAGAGCTTAGTAATAATTTAGGTGCATCAGGTGAAAGTGGCGCTGGTGTAATGGCAGGGGATTCACTCCTTCGTGGTGTTATGTCAAAACTACGTAGTGAAATAACTGAGTCGGTTGATTTAGGTGATGGTAATTCACTGTCGCTTTCGCAGCTAGGTGTAGAAACAGACCGTTACGGTGTTTTATCACTCAATACTGAAACACTAAACGAGCAAATAGATTCAGACGTAGATTTAGTACAGCAGTTTTTTGTAGGCACTGATGAAGACGAGGGCGGCTTTGCCCAATCGTTTGATGACTTAATGAGCTTTTATACAGATTCCGATGGTATTATTCAAAACCGTATCGACAGTAAAACAAATCAATTAGAAGATATTGATGAACAGCGCGAAAGCCTGACAAGTAAAATGGAATCGTTATCTGACAGGCTATACGCTCAATACAACGCCATGGATTTATTGGTAGCGAGCTTAAACTCGACAAGTAGTTACGTGCAAGCGCAGCTTGAAAATATGCCTGGTGTGGTGAGTAATAATTCTTAATTTTCCATATTAATTATGAACATAAAAAAACCGTTTAAAAACGGTTTTTTTATGTCTAAATATTGCCTTTAAGATGCCTAGTAAGTTTTAAAACTGCTAGAAGTAGCTATACCGATTTATAAGCCGAGATTGCTTTACCTGTTTTTTTTTGCTTAATTATGGCTTTAGATGATTCATTTTTTACAGCATTTGCCTGCTTGCTAATGTTGTTGATATTGGTTTGCACAGCCACAAGTTGCTCGGCGGTAGGCGGGTTATCGCTTTCGCACCAGCGCTTAAGCTCACTATTTAAAGTATCCATAATAGGGGGAGCTTCATCAGCGTTATTGCTTTGCACTAATAATTCGATTTTGCTGAGCAATTGATTAATATGCTCAGCTTTACTTTTTTCCTCTAAAGCCATTAGCTTATACCGCAGGATTACGCTGATCGACAGGAATGCTATCCCACCCTTCTTTAATTTCTTTAATAATGCCAGCTACTTCAGAAATAATCTCAATATCATTGTCAACATTTGCTTGCACAAGGCGTCTTTGGCAGTAGTCATAAAGTGCTAATAAATTATTTGAAATACTCGGATCTTGTTCCACTTCTAAATTAAGCGCGTCTTGTAATGCACCTAAGAGTAAAATACAGGCAGAGATGTTTTCGCCTTTTTTTTCTATTTCTTTGCGCTCAATAAACCCTTTAGTAGCGGCCAAGCGGCCAATTATGTTACTAAAAATAAGGTTAATTTGCTCATAGGGCGCCATTTCTGCGATGTTGCTGGCGCGCACTTGAGAATATTTTTTTAATGAAACATGAGCCATGGAAAATCCTAAATAAATATGTAAAATCGTCTGTACGTAACAAAAGCAATATTAATGCCAAGCATATTGCATTTATTTAGTTATCGGCATTGTTGCTTTCAACTTAAGTTAATTATAGTTTATATTTTTGACCTACGTAGATTCATACACTAAGAAAAAACAAGACATGGCATTAGCTTTAAGTATTAAACAACAAAACAATACTTAAGTTTTAATTATTAAGTATTATTGTTTTATAGCGATGTCTATTTTTTGGCGTTTATGTCAAAAAACCGCCGCTATTACTTGCATCCATACAGATCTCGCTTACAATTTAGCTAATAAAATGAATTAGTGAAATTATGGCTCGCTAACTATGATCTTGATTTTAGATAATAATAATAACCGTGCAATAGGATTACATGCATCACTTACCTTTATTGGGGAAGCTGTGCAGTTGCTTGATGAAAATGACTTTGAAGAAGTATGTAGTAAGTATCAACAGCAAGAATGCATTGTTATTTTAGGCGCATTACAAAGCTTAGATCATGAAGGCTTAATTAAACGCTACCCAACCCTGCCTTTTTTACTCATTGGTGAAACACTCAAGCCATTATTAAGCATTGCTAATGTAGTGGGACTAATTTGTGAGCCGTTTAATCACGAAGTAACCACACAGTTATTACACGACTGCCAACAGTACCAACGTATGCTTCCTGGAAGTCACAAGCATCATAAGCCACATAAAACATTTGATGGTTTAGTAGGGGAAACTGACGCGGTTAAAAACGTACGCTTTTTGATAGAGCAAGTGGCTAAAACCGATGCAAACGTGCTTATTTTAGGCGAGTCGGGTACGGGTAAAGAGGTGGTTGCGCGTAATGTACATTTATTATCTAAACGCAATACGGGGCCATTTGTACCAGTAAACTGTGGTGCCATTCCAGGAGAGCTTCTTGAAAGTGAGTTATTCGGCCATGAAAAAGGGGCGTTTACCGGCGCTATTTCTGCACGTAAAGGGCGGTTTGAATTAGCGCAAGGCGGTACGCTGTTTTTAGATGAAATTGGCGACATGCCACTGCAAATGCAAGTTAAGCTACTTCGCGTATTACAAGAGCGTAGCTACGAGCGTGTAGGTGGCACAAAAGCGATTCAAGCAGATGTACGTGTTATTGCCGCTACCCACCGCAACCTTGAGGAAATGATTGAAAAGGGCAGCTTTAGGGAAGATTTATATTACCGTTTAAACGTGTTTCCTATTGAAAACCCGTCACTTAATGAGCGTGCTGACGACATACCTTTATTACTTAAAGAGCTAATGCGCCGTGTTAATGAGCAAAGTGGTACGTCGGCTAAATTTACAGAGCGCGCAGTTGAGAGTCTCAAAGAACATGCTTGGCCTGGTAATATCCGTGAGCTTGCTAATTTAGTGGAGCGCATGGTGATTATGTTCCCTGAAAAAGTAGTGGATGTACCCGATTTACCTAATAAATACCGCTACATCGAGGTAGATGCCTACGAGCCTGAATACCCTGAAGAGCTACTTGAAAAAGATGCCTTTAACGATATTTTTAGCTCAGGTTTTAGCGATTATGATAATGAACCAGAGCCTGAATTTAGCCAACAGGGATCTGGCGTATTACCCGAAGAGGGCATTGAACTTAAAGAGTATTTAGCCGAGCTTGAAATAAGCTTAATTACCCAAGCGTTAGAGCGTTTTGATTACGTTGTTGCGCGCGCTGCAGAAATACTAGGTGTAAGGCGTACAACACTTGTCGAAAAAATGAAAAAGTACAATCTGTCACGAGATTAGTAGTATGCAAATGCTGATAGGTTTTTCGTTATTTATTACTCATTTTTGAGGAATTAATTTACGGGCTTTGCCCGTCACGCAAGCAAGCTTGGCGTCTATAAGATAAACGCAAACTTAAACTTTGACGGTAGACGCTGAGCTTGCTCGCGTAAAAAGCGCAGCTTTTAATTACTTAGACCCAAAAAAACGAGGTTAAATGAGAAACCACAGTTAGCTTACACGTTACTGCTCTAAAGCGAAGCGTCTCTTATCCTCTTTGTGAACAGATCACTTTTATGGTAATAAATCACTTATTAACCAAAAGCCTTTATAATTTCTTCTTTTCTAAAACAATCATTACTATGATCGTTTACCATGCCACAGGCCTGCATATGTGCGTACACCGTTGTAGGCCCTAAAAACTTGAAGCCTCGTTTTTTTAAATCTTTTGCAAATGCTTTTGATTCTTCGCTCATTGCAGGAGCGTCTTCATCACTATTTACATTATTAATAATTGGTTTATTGCCCACAAATCGCCATTGATAATGACTAAAGCTACCAAACTCTTTTTGAATTTCGATAAACCGTTGAGCATTATTAATCGTGGCAGCTATTTTTAATCGGTTACGTACTATGTTCTTATCTTGCATTAACCGCTCTATATCACCGGCTGTAAAGTTAGCCACTTTTTGCACATCAAAGTTGGCAAATGCTTTTTTATACCCTGCACGCTTTTTTAAAATAGTGTACCAACTGAGTCCCGCTTGTGCTGATTCTAGCGTAATAAATTCAAATAATAGTGTGTCGTCATAAAGGGGCACCCCCCATTCTTCATCATGGTATTTCACATAGTCTGGTTTTGTGGTGTCGAGCCACGCACAACGGCATTTATTTTGCTCACTCATTATTATTCCTTTTTTTGTGCGTCATTTTTTTGTTACGCGTTATTGTAAGCTAACCAAATGAAAAATATATAAAATAATTTTGGTATAAATTATGCATCAAGCCCTATATCTACATCATTAAGAGATTTGATTATGGCCCTTGCGAGTGTACTTAAACCACAGTTTATTACTGCAAATCAGTATAACCCATGTTTACTTCAAGAAGAGTACATTGGTGAATTAAGTGATTTAAGACAACAAGCAAGTTGGCTGTCGCACTTAGTTGATACCATGCCAGCAGGTGTTGTTGTACTTGATGGCAAAGGGCTTATTGCAAAAGCCAATCAAATCGCAATTGATATGCTAGGCGAACCGCTAGAAGGGGAGAAGTGGTTTAACATTATTCAACGCTCTTTTCGCCCTCACCAAGATGATGGACATGAAGTGTCGCTCAAAGATGGTCGTCTTATAAAACTTGATATTACAGCACTTGCGCCAGAGCCAGGGCAGTTAATATTAATGACAGATTTAACCGAAACGCGCCGTTTACAAAAGCGCGTTGCCCACATGCAGCGCTTAAGTGCGCTTGGTAAAATGGTGGCATCGCTTGCGCACCAAGTGCGTACACCGCTTTCTGCAGCTATGTTATACGCGGCCAATTTGGGCTCTAAAAAGCTACTTGAAACATCACGCGATAACTTTCAAACCAAGCTTATGTCACGTTTAAAAGATTTAGAAACCCAAGTTAACGATATGCTGCTTTTTGCTAAAAGTGGTGAGCAGCAAGTGGTTGAGCAAGTGTCTATGCAGCAGCTTTTAAACGAAGTAAAACTAGGTGCTGATGCAATGGTGGCCTTAAATAACAGTGAACTTGCTGTTGAGTTACCAGAGCCAGATATAGAAATCACCGGTAATAAAACTGCGCTGGCCAGCGCTATTCAAAACCTTATTCACAATAGTATTCAAATTATTGGCAGCCAAGCACAGGTGACATTAAAAGCGCAGCGCGATAGTAGCGAACCTGACACCGTACGTATTAGCGTATGCGATAACGGCCCTGGGGTAGAGCTGAGCCAAATAGAGAAAATTTTTGAACCGTTTTATACCACTAAAAGCCAAGGTACAGGGCTTGGGCTTGCTGTTGTAAGTTCTGTGGCAAATGCGCATCAAGGACGTGTTGAAGTGGTTAATAATGCCAATGGTGGTGCATGTTTTAGTTTATTGCTGCCCATATGCACGGCCTCAACGCAGGAGAAAACAGCATGAGCAATACAATACTGGTAGTTGAAGATGATGCAGGCTTAAGAGAAGCACTCATAGACACGTTAGAAATGTCAGGTATTGCCTGCGTTGCAGCGCAAAGTGCTGAGCAAGCCATGATCCAATTAAAGAAATCTGAGTTTTCATTGGTTGTAAGTGATGTGCAAATGGGCGCGATGAGCGGCCTAGATTTGCTCAGGAGCATTAAGCTTAACTACCCAGAACTCCCCGTATTAATGATGACAGCTTACGCAACGATTGATGATGCCGTAGAGGCAATGCGCTTAGGTGCAATTGATTATATGGCTAAACCATTTGCCCCTGAGGTGCTTTTAAATATGGTTAGCCGCTATTTACCCGAAAAACCAAAAGACACTGATGGCCCAATTGTAGCCGACCCCAGCAGTATTCAACTATTAGAACTTGCAAGTAAAGTGGCTCGCTCAGATGCAAGTGTAATGGTGCTTGGCCCTAGTGGCTCAGGTAAAGAGGTATTAGCGCGATATATTCACGATAAATCAAACCGATGCGATGCGCCTTTTGTGGCAATTAATTGCGCGGCTATTCCCGAAAATATGCTTGAGGCCACCTTGTTTGGCTATGAAAAAGGCGCCTTTACTGGTGCAATACAAGCGTGCCCAGGTAAATTTGAGCAAGCCCAAGGTGGTACTATATTGCTTGATGAAATAACAGAAATGGACTTAGGGCTGCAAGCTAAACTATTAAGAGTATTACAAGAGCGTGAAGTTGAGCGTTTAGGTGCGCGCAAAACAATTTCACTCGATGTGAGAGTGCTCGCAACCAGTAACCGCGATCTTAAAGAAGCTGTTGCAGATAATAAGTTTAGAGAAGACTTATATTATCGCTTAAATGTATTCCCATTAATGTGGCGACCACTTAGTGAGCGCCCAGGCGATATAATTGTATTGGCTAAGCATTTAATAGAGCGCCATTTAGTTAAAAATAAAGAGCCGTTAGCAACGCTTGATAGCGATGCCGAGCAAAAACTATTGAGCCATACCTGGCCAGGTAATGTGCGCGAACTTGATAATGTAATTCAACGTGCGCTTATTTTGCGAACGGGCAGTGTAATTGGCGAGCAGGCTATTTTTATTGAAAATTTAATGCAAGCGTCGAGCACCACTGCGCCTACTCAGGTTATAGCGCCTGAGCAAGAGAGTACTCCCAGTGACGCATATTATGATGACAAAATAACGCCTGCAGAGGCGAGTAGCTCACTGCCGAGCGTAGATACTGGCAGCTATAAAGATGAGCTAAAAGATAAAGAGCATAAAATAATTTTAGAAACCCTCGCCCGTTGCCAAGGCAAACGTAAAGATGTTGCACAAACACTTGGCATCAGCCCGCGTACTTTACGTTATAAACTCGCACAAATGCGCGATTTAGGTATTTCACTACCCGCATAAACTAACTCTCCCTTCTGTACATAACCCTAAACTAACCACGCTTAGTTTAGGGTTGTCAAATCTCTGACTCTTAAAAATAATAGTTAACTGTATGTTATTAAAGGTTTATTTTTATGGCACGCTTTGTGCTTTAATCCCTTTATGAACGTTAACTGCATTTGCCAGAGAAAATTATGAAAATTCAAAACAGCGCGTTATTCCAAGAAATGCAATCAATGGCCTTAGAAGCAGGCCATACAAATCAAATTAATAAGCTACCCACGCAAGCTCAGCCAACGTCATCGGCTCAATTTGGTGACTTACTAAGCGATGCATTAAATACGGTTAATGGCCTACAACAAGATGCGAAACAAAAAGTCGTGGCTGTTGAAATGGGTGACAGAAGTGTATCGCTTGCTGAGGCAATGATTGCTTCGCAAAAATCATCAGTGGCATTTGAGGCTACAGTACAAGTAAGAAATAAACTTGTTGAGTCATACCAAGAAATTATGAACATGCCTGTTTAAGTAGGTAGTGGAGAATTATTGTGGCGCAATCTAATCAATCAACAGATCTTGCTCTTGCTGGCGGCGGTATTGACCAAAGTGAAGACAACGAGCAACAAGAACAAAAGTCGGGCTACTTAAGCGCCTTAAATGGGGTTGATGTGCTTCGCCAAGTTACCCTAATTATTGCGCTGGCTATTTGTTTAGCTATTGCCATATTTGTGATTATTTGGGCGCGCCAACCCGATATGCGTCCGCTTGGCAAAATGCCTACAGAAGAGCTGATCCAAACACTTGATTTTTTAGATGCACAAAAAATTGACTACGAGCTAGACGGCAACGTTATTTCGGTTGATGAAAGCGAGTATCAAAACATTAAATTATTGATGGCGCGTGAAGGCTTAGAGCAAGGTCCTACCTCAGGCACCGATATCATAATGCAAGATATGGGTTTTGGTGTGAGCCAACGGCTCGAGCGTGAGCGCTTAAAACATGGCCGCGAGCAACAACTTGCCCGCACTATAGAAGAACTAAACAACGTTACTCGCGCTAAAGTTTTATTAGCCATCCCAAAAGAAAACGTATTCGCACGCAGAGAGAAAAAGCCATCAGCCACAGTGGTATTGACTCTTAAACGTGGCCGTACGCTTGATGGTGAAGAGATTGATTCAGTCGTTGATATGATTGCCTCTGCAGTACAAGGTCTCGAGCCAGCACGTGTGACAGTAACAGATCAAAACGGCCGTCTACTTAATTCTGGCTCACAAGACTCATTAGCAGCACGCTCTCGTAAAGAGTACGACATTGAAAGAAAGCGTGAGCAAGAGTATTTAGAAAAAATAGACAGTATTCTTATTCCTGTAGTCGGCTTGGGTAACTACACGGCGCAAGTTGATTTAAACATGGACTTTAGCTCAGTAGAGGAAACACAAAAGCGCTACAACCCAGACTTACCAGCAGTCAGAAGCGAAACCACATTTGAAGAAAACAACATAGGTGGCTTAGCGGTAGGTATTCCTGGGGCACTTACTAATCAACCACCTATGAATTCAACTATCCCAGAAGTGGCAGGCCAGGGCAATGCTGGTACGGCAACCAATCCAAGCCGAGTGCATAAAGAGGCTACGCGTAATTTTGAGCTAGACACCACCATTTCGCATAAGCGTCAACAAACAGGGGTTATTCGCAGAATTAGCGTATCGGTAGCTGTTGATTATGTGCCCAAAGTAGGTGAAAACGGCGAAACAACCATGGCACCGCGCTCAGTAGAAGCTTTGTCAAATATACGTCGCCTATTACAAGGTGGGGTGGGTTTTGATATGCAACGTGGCGATGCATTAGAAGTGGTAACCGTACCATTTGTGCGTGAAGCAGTTGATTTAGACTTAGAAGTACCGCTGTGGGAACAAGATTGGTTTATGAAAATCATCCGCCTTGTGCTTGGCGCCTTAGTTATTATTGTATTAATTATGGCGGTTGTTAAGCCTATGCTTAAGCGCTTGATCTACCCAGATGATACGCTTGAAGAGTACGACGAAGATGCATTAAGCTCAGGGGTTGATATTGGCGATAGCACGCTAGATATGCTAAATAAAGACTTTGATTCTGCTGCTGTTGGTTTCTCAAGTGATGGTACACTGCAGCTGCCAGACTTACATGGCGACGAAGATTTGCTTAAAGCGGTAAGAGCACTTGTAGCGAACGAACCGGAACTCTCATCACAAGTAGTGAAAGCGTGGTTAACAGAAGATGACTGATCAAGAACAAAAACAACTCCCGCCAGCATTTGATGTTGACAAGTTAGATGGCGTAGATAAAGCCGCGATTCTTTTATTGAGCTTATCTGAAGAAGACGCAGCGCAAATCCTAAAGCACTTAGAGCCTAAGCAAGTGCAAAAGGTAGGTATGGCTATGGCTGCGTTAGATGACTTATCGCAATCTAAAATTAGCGCAGTTCATAATTTATTTATAGAGCAAATACAAAGCTTTAGTACTATTGGTTTCCAGTCAGAAGACTTTATTAAAAAGGCGCTCACCGCCGCATTAGGTGAAGATAAAGCAGCTAGTTTAATAGACCAAATTGTAATGGGCTCGGGCGCTAAAGGCTTAGATTCACTAAAATGGATGGACTCAAAGCAGGTTGCTAATATTATTCGTAATGAACACCCGCAAATTCAAACCATTGTTTTATCGTATTTAGAGCCAGAGCAATCGGCAGAAATCCTAGCGCAATTTCCTGAAAAAGTGCGCCTAGATTTAACCATGCGTATTGCAAACCTTGAAGAAGTGCAACCAGCAGCCTTACAAGAACTTAACGAGATTATGGAAAAACAATTTGCCGGCCAAGCAGGTGCACAAGCCGCTAAAATGGGTGGCTTAAAAGCTGCGGCAGATATCATGAACTACCTAGATACAAATGTTGAAGGGCAGTTGATGGATTCTATTCGTGAACACGATGAAGAAATGTCTCAGCAAATTCAAGATCTTATGTTTGTATTCGAAAACCTTATGGATGTGGATGACCGCGGTATTCAAGCCATACTACGTGAAGTACAGCAAGACGTACTCATGAAAGCCATTAAAGGCACTGACGAAGCGCTTAAAGATAAAATTTTGGGCAACATGTCTAAACGTGCTGCCGAAATGCTTGCCGATGACTTAGAAGCCATGGCACCAGTTAGAATAAGTGAAGTAGAAGCGGCCCAAAAAGAAGTGCTTTCAACAGCAAGGCGTTTATCTGACTCGGGTGAGATTCAATTAGGCGGCGGTGGCGGCGAGGAGTTCCTGTAAGCTATGTCTAAATTAAAAGGGCGCCCTTTGCATGCAGATGAAGCTGATGAGCTTTTAAAAAACTGGCCAATACCTGATGTTGCGCCTGATGAACGCAGTTTTGGCAATCGTTCGACGGCTTTTGGCACACCACTTTCTGATTTGTATAAAAAAGAAGTCGAAGAAGAAGCCATAGAGAACGAGCAGCCGCAAGAGCCTGAGCTGCCTTCGCTAACTATGGCGGAGCTTGAACGCATTAGGCAAGATGCTTATGAGGAAGGCTTAAAGCAAGGGCACGAACAAGGCTATATAGATGGTTTTGAAAAAGGCGTTGGTGAAGGTAAAGAAGCAGGTTACAAAGAAGGGGTAGAGCTTGGTAAAACACAAGGCCAAGAAGATGTTAAGCCCTTAATAGAAGAGCAGTTAACCAGCTTGCGTAGTATTATCGATAACCTCAGCGCTCCGCTTGATAAAGTGGACGAACTGGCAGAAAAGCACTTAGTGCAATTAGCGGTTATGTTGGCTGAAGCTATAACCTATCAAGAAATAAAAACATCGCCCGATGTTATATTACATACACTTAAAAAAAGCATAGATGCACTCAATACTGAACAAGAAAAAGTTCGCGTGCATTTAAATCCGGACGATTTAGAGCTGGTAAAGCAAAGCTACGGTGAACAAACCATAGCAGAGAATAATTGGCAGCTCATTGCAGAGCCAACCCTTGAGCGCGGCGGTTGCGAAGTTAAAACGCCACAATCATCTTTAGATATGACCCTAAAAACCCGTGTCAAAGAAACGTTGGATAGCTTTTTGCATAATAGCGGTATCTAACCTTTTTTGTGGCGTGTTATGGCAGCTCAACGTGCACCTCTAAGCGAACGCTTAAATCAATACCAACAACATATTGCAGCGTTTAAACCTGCTGTAGCGGGTATTTTAACCCGAGTAGTCGGTTTAACCCTTGAGGCGAAAGGGCTACGTGCGCCTGTAGGCAGCCAATGCAAAATAGAAACTATGTCGGGCTTTGTGGATGCCGAGGTGGTAGGCTTTAGTGAGCAAACTCTATATTTAATGCCTAATGACCACATTTCCGGTGTGTTACCTGGTGCACGTGTTATTCCACAAGTAAATGATACAGGTTTACCCGTTGGTATGAGCTTACTGGGCCGTGTAGTGGATGGCTTAGGCCGCCCGCTTGACGGCCTGGGAAAAATTAACGCAGAGCACTATTTAAAGTTTGCACAAAACCCTATAAACCCCCTCGCGAGAAGACCAATTAGCCAACCTATGGATGTAGGTGTACGGGCAATAAACTCAGTGATTACTGTAGGGCAAGGCCAGCGTATGGGATTATTTGCAGGCTCTGGTGTAGGTAAGTCAGTACTCTTAGGTATGATGACCCGTGGCAGTGAAGCCGATGTTATTGTGGTTGGCCTAGTGGGAGAGCGTGGCCGTGAGGTAAAGGAGTTTATTGAAGAAATATTAGGAATAGAAGGGCGCAAACGCTCTGTTGTGGTAGCCGCTCCTGCTGATGCATCGCCTCTTATGCGCTTAAAAGGTTGTGAAAGTGCAGTCACCATTGCTGAGTATTTTCGTGATCAAGGCTTAAATGTATTGTTACTGCTTGATTCTGTAACCCGGTACGCCATGGCGCAACGTGAAATAGCGCTTGCGGTTGGCGAGCCCCCTGCTACAAAAGGCTATCCGCCTTCTGTATTTGCCAAATTACCGGCGCTGGTGGAACGAGCGGGAAATGGCGGCGAAGGGCAAGGGTCTATCACTGCGTTTTTTACTGTGCTCAGTGAAGGCGATGATATGCAAGACCCTATAGCCGATGCAGCACGTGCTATTTTAGATGGGCATATTGTACTTTCGCGTGACTTAGCCGATAGCGGTCACTATCCTGCAATAGACATCGAAAAATCAATTTCTCGTGTTATGCCGCAAGTGGTATCTGAGCCGCACATGCAGCAGGCCCGCGTATTAAAACAAGTGTATTCAATGTATCAGCAAAATAAAGATATGATCACCTTAGGTGCGTATCAAAAAGGGGCTGATCAAATGCTTGACCAAGCTATTAATATGATGCCGCGCGTTAATGCATTTTTACAGCAAGGCATGCGTGATGTAATAAGCTATGACGATGGTTTACACGGCCTAGCTCAATTACTAGGACAAGCATAATGGCAAAAAATAAGCTCGATTTACTGCTTAAGCTCGAAAACGACAAAGAAGAAAACCTGCGCATGAGCTACTTACAAGCCAATCAAAATTTACAAGCTAACCAACAAAAGCTGCAAGGGTTAAACAACTTTAGATTAGAATACTCTCAGCAATTAAATGTGAAAGGAAAGTCAGGTTTATCAAGCGCGGGCTTTGGCCAGTACCATGCCTTTATAGCAAAAATTGAAGAAGCAATTCGCCAGCAAGCCAGTACGGTAAATACTGCTAAGCAAGTTGTATCACAGCGTAAAGCTTTGTGGTTAAAGCAGCAGGTAAAAGCAAAAGCCGTGGCAAAACTAATTGAAAAACAAAACCTAAAAGCGGCGGCGTTAATGGCAAAAAGTGAGCAAAAAATGCTGGACGAGTTTTCTGCTAATCAATTTTTTCAGCGCCGTAGAAGTTTATAACTCTGGCGCGTTTATTGCTTTATTGGTAGGTGGTAATTAATTTTGGCAAAGTGCGGTGGCAACTTGCCGCAGTGCTGTGT
The DNA here is from genome assembly GCF_001401875.1 of Pseudoalteromonas sp. P1-13-1a. Lineage (NCBI taxonomy): Bacteria > Pseudomonadati > Pseudomonadota > Gammaproteobacteria > Alteromonadales > Pseudoalteromonadaceae > Pseudoalteromonas > Pseudoalteromonas sp. P1-13-1a. The sequence continues at coordinate 14,635 of NZ_LKDV01000022.1, forward strand.
AGGTGAATTATGGCAATAAACGATATTTCAATGTTGGCAACAGCTGAAAAAGACTCTTTTTTAGCGTTTAAAGACAATAACTTACCTGCAGGTAACGAATCTGGTGATGCTTTTTTAAGCCAGCTACAAGATGCAGACAAACCCTTTGTGTTGCCTGCTAATTCTGAGGCTCCTAACCAAACAGGTGCTTTATTGCCATCTGATGATAAGCAGCTAGCCAATGGCAAAAAACCGACAGATTCATCGAGTGATGACACACAAGATACGCTATTATCTGGCGACAGCGTTTTAGCACAAATAAACTCCTCGCAAGTGATTGACGTAAGTGTAAAAAAACACGGCAGTAGCGATAGTGACTTTAGCGAATTAAGTGCACAAAAGAGTGATAAAAGTGTTAGCTTTTTAGCTTCGCAATTAGGTGAAACTAATGAAACCGACGCCATAACGACTAAAGCCGATGATACTCTTTTAACTGATAATAATAGCAACGGCAAAAAAGGCGCGTTTACAAACGCTGAGCTTGAACCTAAAGCGACTAAGCAAAGCGCTGTAGAAAATTTAGCCCCTTCGTTAAAAAATGAGAGCCTAGCAAGTAGTGCTGCTAAAAACCCAGTAGCAGAAGCAGTGCAAACACAAATCAATAAAACTAATAGCAACGCGGCTATTGTAAATAGTGACGGTGAAGGTGCTGAAAATACAAAAGCGCCAGGCACTGCGTCAAATGCTGAAGGTGCGCTGCCTATAAGCGATGCAGACATAGAGCAATTAGCCAAAGAACTGACTCGTACATCTACGCAGTCAGAGCTATCAACGACATCTAAAGTACTGAACTCATTAAGCGAAGCGCAACGTGCACAGTTAAACGAGCAAGTTAAAAACTCATTTACTGAAACCACGCCAAGTGAAGGTGATGATCGCGCAAGCGCCATTAAACAATTACTTACAGAGTTTGTCGTACAAAACGAAAAACAGACAAGCACGCGCAGTGAGCTAATTCAATCTCAGTTAAAAAGCTTAAATAGCGATGAAAAGCAGGCACTACTTAGTCAATTAAAAAGCTATGTGAGTAACGAGCAACCGACAGGTGATACGCTCAAAAAAGTAAATGAAACAATAAGTAACTTACAAACTATGCTTGATACGCAGCTTAGTGAGAGCAAAGCGCAAAGTGTCTCAAGCTCTGCAAATGCGGCTTTAAATGCACAGCAAGCTAGTAATGCTGCAATAAATGCGAGTACACCGCAAAATAAAGCCATGATTAATGCTGACCCCCCTTCTAGTATTGAACAAGACGCTGTAACTCCAGAAGAGTTAAACACCTTAGAAGCCGAGCTGGAAAGCTTACTTAAAGAGGCTAAAACAAGTACTGGTTTGCCCCGTGTAGCCCAGGTGTTTACGCTGATAACCGATGCAATGAATAACACGCAGGCACAAATAAATGCTCAGTACGACAGCGCTCGTTATGAGCAGTCTATTTTAGAGAGCCAAGCTATACAGTCGCAGCAATTACAAAGTAGTAACGCGCAAATTAAGCAGGTGAATATAGATGCAAGTATGATGCAGGCTATTAATATTGTTAAAAGTGATGCAGCTAAAATGCTTCAAGAGCGTGTATCTTCAATGCTAAGTATTAGCAATAAAGAAGCTGAAATTCGCTTAGATCCACCAGAAATGGGTAGTATGCAAATTCGTATCAGAAGTGATGCTGAGCAAGCACAAATAAATTTTGTGGTGCAAAATCAGCAAGCTAAAGAAGCACTCGAACAATCAATGCCGCGTTTACGTGAAATGTTAGCCGAGCAGGGCATTGATTTAGGCGAAAGCTCTATTTCTTATGGGCAATCAGGTAATGAGCAAAGCGATGAAGGCGAGGAGCGCTCGCAAGGTCAATCGGCTAATAAAAATACACAGCACGATAAAAATGATGAGCAAGATGGGGGTAACCCACAAAGTTCTCGACAACAAACTTCATCATCAATAGATTACTATGCATAAGTACTGCTATTATAATAACTAAAACAAGCAAGTACCTTTGCTAAAAAAGGAATCACAATGGCCGAAGAAACAAGTTTAGAAATAGAAGAAACCGGTAAAAGCAAAAAAAAGCTGATCATAATCATAGTGGCAGTGCTGCTTGTTGTTGGCGGTGGTGCTGGCTATTTTTTTATGGCGGGCGATGATGCACCCGTTGAAACATTAGATGAAGAGACAACCACCGCGGCGCAAAGCGACTCGGCCGCTCCTTCAGGCTCTTCAGCTGAAATGGGCAGTGCTTTGTATGTTGCTATGCCAAGACCCTTCGTATTTAATGTACCTGGGTCAAGCAGAGATAGAATTGTACAAATTAAAGTGCAGTTACTTGTGCGTGGCGATGTAAATGAAGAAACCGCTAAAAAGCACATCCCTTTAATTGAAGGCACCTTATTAAGCGTGTTTTCAACCACCACCGCTGATGAGCTCAGCACAAGTGCTGGTAAAGAAACACTGCGCTTTACAGCGCTTGAAAAAGTGCAAGCCGCACTGAATGATGTTGAAGGCACGAAAGTAATTGAGCGGGTATTATTTACCGGCTTTGTGATGCAATAAGGGGCTAGCGTGAGCGATTTATTATCCCAAGACGAAATTGATGCACTCTTACACGGCGTTGATGAAGTCGAAGAGGAAGATATACACGAAGGTGAAGACAGCGAAGGTAGTACACTACAGTACGACTTTTCTTCGCAAGATCGGATCGTGCGTGGTCGCATGCCGACCCTGGAAATTGTTAACGAGCGGTTTGCTCGTCATATGCGAATAAGCTTATTTAACATGATGCGCCGCACCGCAGAGGTGTCGATTAATGGCGTACAAATGATTAAATTTGGCGAATATATCCATACCTTATTTGTGCCAACAAGTTTAAATATGGTGCGTTTTAGACCGCTAAAAGGCACTGGCCTCATTACCATGGAAGCACGACTTGTGTTTATTTTGGTAGATAACTTTTTTGGTGGTGATGGACGTTACCATGCAAAGATTGAAGGCCGCGAATTTACCCCTACCGAACGCCGAATTGTGCAAATGCTACTAAAAATTATCTTTGAAGATTACAAAGAAGCATGGGCGCCAGTTATGGACGTATCGTTTGAATACCTCGATTCTGAAGTAAACCCAGCAATGGCTAATATTGTGAGCCCTACTGAGGTTGTGGTTATTAGCTCTTTCCATATTGAATTAGATGGCGGTGGTGGCGATTTTCACATTGCACTACCGTACTCAATGCTTGAGCCAATTAGAGAGCTGCTTGATGCGGGTGTGCAATCGGATACAGAAGATACCGACTTGCGTTGGAGCAAAGCGTTACGCGATGAAATTATGGATGTTGAAGTTGATTTATCAACACAGCTTCTTGAGGTTGACTTGTCGCTCAAGCAGATAATGGAACTTAAAGCGGGCGATATTATTCCGGTAGAAATGCCAGAGCATATTACGGTATTTGTTGAAGAGTTACCTACATTTAGAGCTAAAATGGGTCGCTCTCGCGATAACGTTGCGCTGCAAATTAGTGAAAAAATTAAACGTCCTGATTCAGTTAAATCTGAGCTGCATGTATTTACCAAAGGCGGCAAGAAAATTGATTCAGATGCAGAATTAGCAGAACTAGAAGATGATCTACACCTTTCTGACGGTGTAGACTTAGACTGGTAATTGATTAAAAGGTTAAAAGTATGAGCGATGATCAAGACACAATGGACGAATGGGCAGCAGCCCTAGCTGAAGCCGAAGGCGGTGATGATGGCGCAGAGGCGCAAGTTGCCGAGCTTGATGAGTTAAGTGATGATAAACATGAACTTAGCGGCGACGAAAAACGCAAACTCGATACAATTTTAGATATTCCTGTAACAATTTCTATGGAAGTAGGGCGTTCTAAAATAAATATCCGTAATTTATTGCAGCTAAACCAAGGCTCTGTTGTTGAGCTAGACCGCGTAGCCGGTGAACCATTAGACGTACTGGTAAATGGTACGCTCATTGCCCATGGCGAAGTGGTTGTAGTAAATGATAAATTTGGTATTCGTTTAACGGACGTTATAAGCCAGGTAGAGCGGATCAAAAAATTACGATGAGTACACTTGTAGCTCTAACCAGCTCAGTATTTACCAAAGCAGACGCCGTAACGCCTACGGCCGATATTTTGTCTATGGTGCTGTCGTTGATAATGGTGCTAGTACTGGTTGTGGTGCTGGCATTTTTTGTTAAAAAGCTTAATCCAAACTTAGCCAATAGCGACGAGTTTAAAGTAGTGCGAAGTTTACCACTTGGCTCGCGAGAGCGGTTAATGGTGGTTGAAATAGATAATGCACAGCATTTATTAGGGGTGACCCCACACAGCATTAACTACTTACATAAACTTGAAACGCCGTTAAGTGAAAAAGAGTTGCCAGAACTTGCTAAGCGATTTAGCAAACTACTTAACCCGCAAACGAATCAAAGTAAAAAGAATTAACCCTATGATAAAGTGGCTGCTGATTATTTTAGCTATGTTATTTGTACCTGCTGCAAGCAGTGCACAGGGCATAGACGCACTAACTATTACAACCAATGCCGACGGGACGCAAGATTACTCTGTAACCTTGCAAGTACTGGCAATTATGACGGCGCTGAGCTTTATTCCTGCCGCCATAATTATGATGACCTCGTTTACCCGTATTATTGTTGTACTGGCCATTTTACGCCAAGCCATTGGTTTACAATCAACACCTTCAAACCAAGTTTTATTAGGGATGTCGCTATTTTTAAGTATTTTTATTATGGCGCCTATTTATCAGCAAGTTAATGAGCGCGCCATAGAACCCTACTTAAATGAGCAAGTTACTTCGGTACAAGCATTAGAGCTTGCAAAAGAGCCAATGAAAGCCTTTATGCTCTCGCAGGTGCGATTAAAAGACTTAGAAACGTTTGCCAAAATAGCAGGTTATGAGCAGCTTGACTCGCCAGAGGCTACGCCGCTAATTGTGTTAATACCTGCGTTTGTGACCAGTGAACTGCAAACTGCGTTTATTATTGGTTTTATGTTTTTTATCCCTTTTTTAATAGTCGATTTGGTGGTTGCCTCAGTACTAATGGCCATGGGTATGATGATGCTATCGCCCATGATTGTGTCTTTGCCTTTTAAAATAATGTTATTTGTACTGGTTGACGGCTGGAGCCTTGTAATGGGCACACTTGCTAAAAGCTTTGGTTTAGGGACATAAACCATGTTTTACATTCGCACTTTTAAACACTAGGGGTACAACATGGAACCGGAAATTTTTGTTGATATTCTCAGTGATGCACTGTTTTTAGTAATTAAGCTGGTGTCTGCTATTGTGGTACCAGGTTTGCTAGTAGGGTTAGTGGTGGCGGTGTTTCAGGCGGCAACCTCCATTAACGAACAAACCTTAAGCTTTTTACCGCGTTTATTAATTACCATAGGGGCACTTATTGTTGGCGGACACTGGCTAACCCAAGAGCTAATGGACTTTTTTAACCGCCTAGTATTACTCATTCCTGAAATTGCAGGCTAACTGTGGAATTTCCTTTTTCTGTTGTTATTCAATGGTTAAGTGATTTCTTACTGCCTCTAGTTCGCATCAGCTCAATGATCATGATTATGGCGGGCTTAGGCGCACAAAACGTACCTACACGCATTAAGATGGGGTTAGCGGTAGTGGTTACGTTTTTAGTTGTGCCTGCGCTGCCCCCTGCAACATTTACTAACTTATTTTCTTTTGAAATGGTGCTGGTGGTCATTCAGCAAATGTTGATAGGTGTTGCGATAGGGTTTGCCTCTACACTTATGCTAAATACTTTTGTGCTTGCTGGACAAATACTAGCAATGCAAACCGGTTTGGGCTTTGCTTCCGTTATTGACCCCTCAAATGGTGCAAGTGTGCCCGCAGTTGGCCAGTTTTATTTAATTTTAGCGACCTTGTTATTTTTTGTTTTTAATGGTCATTTAATGATGATTCAAATGGTTGTACATAGCTTTGAAGTACTGCCAATAAACGGCGATTGGTGGGCTGTTGATCATTACTGGGACATAGTAACTTGGGGCAGCTGGATGTTTACCACAGCACTAGTATTGGCTTTAGCGCCTCTTACTGCCATGCTCATCATTAATATTTCATTCGGTATTATGACGCGTGCAGCACCACAGTTAAATATTTTCTCAATAGGTTTCCCGTTCACATTAGTTGCCGGTTTGATGATTATTTGGGCTACCTTGGGCAATTTTGTTACCCAGTTTGAATTTCAATGGTTAAAAATGATTGAGCTTATGTGCAGCCTAGTTGGCTGTACGGTGTAGGAGGGGCGATGGCTGAAGATTCAGGACAAGAAAAAACAGAAGAACCCACCTCCAAAAAGCTCGAAGACGCTAAAAAGAAAGGGCAAATAGCGCGTTCAAAAGAGCTAGGTACTATGTTTGTACTTATTTTTTCTGCCATTTCGTTATTGTTGTATGGCCCAGAGATAGGCAAAGGTTTGTACAATATAATGGGGAGAATGCTGTCTTTAAATCGCACTGAAGCTTACGACACCACTAAAATGTTTGCGGTGTGGAGTGAGGTGGCCAGTGCGCTGCTGTTTCCTATGGCGATGTTTGTTTTAATTATTGTTATTGCGGCCTTTATTGGTAATACCTTACTCGGCGGCTTTAATTTTAGCTGGGAAGCTGCAGCACCTAAGCCTAGTAAAATGTCGCCAATGAAAGGCTTTAAACGCATGTTTGGCCCTCAAGCCGCGATAGAGCTGGTAAAATCCATATTAAAGTTTTCGCTGGTGGCTATTTTTGCGGTGTTTTTAATTCAAACTTTTTTTGATGAGATTTTACATTTAAGTATTGAAAGTGCACCGAGCAATATAATTCATGCTCTTGAAATACTCTCATGGATGTTTTTAGGCTTGTCGTGCACTTTGGTGATTATTGCCGCAATAGATGCCCCTTATCAAAGTTATAACCACAACAAACAACTTAAAATGACCATGCAGGAGATCAAAGACGAGTACAAAAACTCAGAAGGTGATCCGCAAATTAAAGCGCGCATTAGACAAACACAAAGGCAAATGTCGCAGCGAAGAATGATGCAAGATGTCCCCGATGCCGACGTAATTGTAACCAACCCTACCCACTATTCTGTAGCGTTAAAATACGATACTGAGCGTGCAGGTGCGCCAATTGTACTTGCCAAAGGGATAGATGAAATGGCTATGCAGATTCGTAAAATAGCCAAAGGTAACGAAGTACCGATTGTAGAATCCCCAATGCTTACGCGGGCACTTTACCATACCGCTGAAGTGGGCCAGCAAATACCTGATCAATTATTTACGGCGGTAGCACAGGTTTTAGCTTATGTATTTCAGCTTAAACGCTTTAAAAAAGGACGTGGTAAACGACCTATTCCGCTTAAGTCTAAACTGCCTATACCCGATGACTTCAAATATGATTAGAGTGTGTTGAGCTAACTACACTTTAAGGGGGCGCCTTGGTAAACACCAACACGCCACTGCAAATTCAAACCAAAATGCCAATACGCTCTTGTCTCTAACCAGCTTTAAAATTTACATCAATAATCAATGAATCTATTGATGGCTCTATACTTGGAATAGTTATTGCAATTTCAGGCCAGTGTCAATTTATTGAATTGTAGAGTTATGGATTTTAAAGCGGTATTACAACAACTTAACAAAGACAAAAAAGAGTATGCCAAAGGCGTAGGCACACCGCTATTAGTACTTGCAGCGCTGGGTATGGTTATTTTACCGTTGCCACCATTTCTTCTTGATATCTTATTTTCATTTAATATTGCCCTTGCTTTGGTTGTTTTACTGGTGACAGTTTACACCATGAAACCGCTCGAATTTGGCATGTTTCCCGCGGTATTGTTAATCGCTACTATAATGCGTTTAGCCCTCAACGTTGCCAGTACGCGAGTTGTGCTTCTTGAGGGGCATAACGGGGGGGATGCCGCTGGTAAAGTAATTGAAGCATTTGGCTCAGTGGTAATTGGCGGGAACTACGCGGTTGGTTTAGTGGTGTTTTTAATCCTTATCATCATAAACTTTGTTGTAATAACCAAAGGTGCTGGGCGTATCTCGGAAGTATCAGCTCGTTTCACGCTAGATGCTATGCCGGGTAAACAAATGGCGATAGATGCCGACTTAAACGCTGGCTTTATTAGTGCAGAGCAAGCACGTGAGCGCCGTAGCGAAGTAACCCGAGAAGCTGACTTTTATGGCTCTATGGATGGGGCGAGCAAGTTTGTAAAAGGCGATGCCATTGCCGGTATCGTGATATTAATTATTAATATTGTTGGCGGTTTATTTGTGGGCATGATACAGCATGACTTGAGCTTTAGCCGCGCAATGGAGGTGTATACTTTACTTACCATAGGTGACGGCCTTGTTGCGCAGCTTCCTTCATTACTGCTCTCTATTGGTACTGCTATTGTTGTTACCCGCCAAAATGAATCGCATAACATGGGTGAACAATTTAAAACCCAGTTAGGTAACGAAAAATCTTTATTTATTGCCTCAGGCATTTTGATCATTATGGGTTTAGTCCCGGGTATGCCTCACATTGCCTTTTTAAGTTTAGGGGCATTACTTGGCTACTTAGCTTACTTTACGCAACAACAAAAACTAAAAGCCGCCGCGTTAGCAGAGCAAGAAGCACAAAGTGGTGCTGCACCCGGTACTGGTGTAGCGAATAAACAAGAACAAAAAGAGCTTGGCTGGGACGATGTACAACAAATAGATGTAATAGGTTTAGAAGTTGGTTACAGACTTATTCCACTGGTTGATCAATCTCAAGGTGGTGAGCTGCTTAACCGCATTAAAGGAGTGCGTAAAAAGTTATCTCAAGAGCTTGGTTTTTTGGTGCCACCTGTGCATATACGCGATAACCTAGAATTAGACCCTAATGCATACCGCATCACCATGATGGGTGTTTCAAGTGGTGAAGGCGAACTAAAACATGGCGATGAACTGGCCATCAACCCAGGGCAAGTATTTGGCCCTATTAAAGGGGTTGAAACCAAAGACCCTGCATTTGGCTTAGATGCGGTATGGATAAAGCCTGATCAAAAAGACGAAGCACAGTCACTAGGTTACACCGTGGTTGACTCAGCCACTGTGGTAGCCACCCACATTAGCCAGTTATTAACTAACAGTGCCGCATTATTACTAGGGCATGAGGAGGTTCAAAACCTGCTTGATATGTTAGCTAAAAGCCATCCACGTTTAGTAGAAGGGTTAGTGCCAGAAGTACTACCACTGACAACCGTTGTAAAAGTACTGCAAAATTTATTAAACGAAGGTGTGGCTATTCGTGATATGCGCTCTATTGTTCAAACCCTTGTAGAGTACGGCCCACGTAGCCAAGATGCCGATGTTTTAACAGCTGCAGTGCGTATTTCGCTGCGCCGTTTAATAGTTCAAGACGCTGTGGGAATGTCATCAGAAATCCCTGTCATAACCTTGGCGCCTGAGTTGGAACAGATGTTGCATCAGTCATTGCAAAATGCAGGCGACGAAGGTGCCGGAATAGAACCAAGCCTTGCTGAGCGACTTCAAACATCATTAAACGAAGCGCATCAGAATCAAGAAATGGCCGGAGAACCTTCAATATTGCTAACGTCAGGAATGTTACGCACTGTGTTATCTCGTTTTGTTAAGTACACCATACCGGGTTTAAGGGTGATGTCTTATCAAGAGGTACCAGATGAAAGACAGATTAAGATTGTCAGCTCAGTAGGCCAACAATAAAGATTTTAACAGGGGTTGAACCATGAAGATTAAACGTTTTTTTGCCAAAGATATGCGCACCGCACTGAAAGAAGTTAAAGATGAGCTAGGTGTTGATGCCGTTATTATGTCGAACAAAAAACTCGCTAATGGTGTAGAAATTGTTGCCGCAGTAGATTACGACAAAGCAGCCCCTAAAGCCGCAGCACAACCACAGGCAGCGCCTGCTCCGCAAAGAGCCGTGCAACAGCCTACTCATAACTTTGTAAAGCCAGAGCCTAAGCGTGCGCAACCTGAGCCACAAGCAAAAGTAGCTGATAGCTTACAAGCTTTATTAGAGCGTCAGTCGCCACGCCCTCGCTCTCCTGAGCTAGCCTCTATGTTTTCGCAATCAGGTATTGATACGTCTGAGCATTACCAAGAGCCAGCACAGCCACGTACGACAAATATGTTTGCTCGCGAAAATGAAGCGCCAAAACGCATGCAAACCCAAGCAGACAGCCTAGGCTTTGATGACTTAGATCAAGACTTTGACGATTTAGATGCGCCGGTTGCACCGCGTAGTCAAGCTAATAACAACGAAAGCGCCCAAATGAGCGCGATGCGTGATGAAATGAACGCAATTCGCCAGTTATTAGAACACCAAGTATCGGGTTTAATGCAGCAAGATATGGCACGTCGCGACCCTACACGTGCATGCATGATTGACCGTTTAGTTGGCATGGGAATAGATAAAGACGTTGCAGAGCAAATGGCGTGTTTTATCCCAGATGACGTATCGCGTCAGCAAGGTTGGAAAGCATTATTGCAAATGGTTGAAGATCAAATGCAAACCACCAATAACGAAATTCTTCGCCAAGGGGGTGTGTATGCCCTTGTTGGGCCTACTGGTGTAGGTAAAACAACCACAGTTGCTAAACTTGCCGCATTAGGCGCACAAAAGTATGGCGCCGACAAAGTTGCCCTAATCACCACTGATACATACAGAATTGGTGCGTATGAGCAGCTTGCAACGTATGGTCGTATTATTGGTTGTGGTGTTAAACAAGTAAAAGATGCCAATGAATTAGCCGAAGTTTTATATCATTTACGCAATAAGCGTCTAGTATTAATTGATACAGCGGGTATGAGCCAACGTGATTTACGCCTTACAGAGCAATTAAATACGTTAATGCGCAACCAGCGAGTAGATATACGTAGTTATTTAGTATTAAGTGCCACAGCACAAATAAATGTACTGCAAGAAACCGTAAGACATTTTAAAAAGGTTCAGCTAAGCGGTTGTATTTTCACTAAGTTAGATGAATCATTAAGTTTAGGTGAGATTATTAGTATAGCGATTCAAAATCGTCTTCCAATAGGGTATCTTACTAATGGTCAGCGTGTACCAGAAGATATTCGCGTTGCAAATGCTGAAAAACTAGTAAAAAAAGCTGAGCAATTGTATTTAAAAAGAGCAAAAGCACAACATTCAAGGCACCAAGCAGTGGCGCCAAGCACAGTAGGGATGTATGATTAACACAGTATTAGATCAAGCAAGCGGCCTGCGCAAAATGAGTCAAAACAACAACAACGGCGTAAAAGTTATCGCTGTCACTGGCGGTAAAGGAGGGGTGGGTAAAACCAACGTCTCTTTAAATACTGCTATTGCTTTAGGGCAGCAGGGTAATCGTGTATTAGTATTAGATGCCGATTTAGGCCTAGCTAATTGTGATGTAATGCTAGGACTACGTGTTGAAAAAAACTTATCTCATGTCCTTTCAGGCGAGTGCGAACTTGACGAGATTTTAGTTGAAGGCCCAGGCGGTATTAAAATCGTGCCTGCTACATCCGGCTCGCAAAGTATGGTGGAGCTAACCCCATCTGAGCATGCTGGGTTAATTCGTGCCTTTAGTGAGCTTAATACAGAATTTGATATTTTAATTGTAGATACCGCCGCTGGTATTTCTGACATGGTGCTGAGTTTTTCTCGTGCAGCGCAAGATGTCATGGTGGTGGTGTGTGATGAGCCGACCTCTATTACTGATGCCTACGCGCTTATTAAAGTACTTAGCCGCGAGCATGGCGTTTATAAATTTAAAATTGTTGCAAACATGGTGCGCAGTATGCGCGAGGGCCAAGAGCTTTTTGCAAAGCTCTCTAAAGTAACAGACCGCTTTTTAGATGTGTCTATGGAGCTTGTTGCGACTATTCCATATGATGAAAATATGCGTAAATCTACGCGTAAACAAAAAGTAATTGTCGATCTTTTCCCTAACTCACCAGCAGCAGTCGCGTTTAAAACATTAGCGACAAAAGCAGTAAAATGGCCTATACCTAATCAACCTTCAGGACATTTAGAGTTTTTCATTGAGAAGCTAGTAAACGGCTGATTATGACAACATCGGTGAAAAGAGCTATGGGATATCAATCAACACAAAATTTAAATGTGATTGTTGAAAAGCACGCGTCGCTTGTCAAAAAAGTGGCGTGTCATTTGATAGCTCGTCTTCCTCCTAGCGTTCAGCTCGATGATTTAATTCAATCAGGAATGATAGGCCTTATTGAGGCCTCAAAAAATTTTGATGCCAGTAAAGGGGCAAGCTTTGAAACGTTTGCTGGTATTCGCATTCGCGGCGCTATGCTTGATGAAATGCGCAGAGGGGATTGGGCACCACGTTCGGTGCACCGTAAAAGCCGATTAGTAGCCGAAACTATCACAGAATTAGAAAATAGCTTAAATAGAGAACCAAAAGATACTGAAGTAGCTGAAAAACTTGATATTTCGCTAGAAGAATACCATCATATTTTAAATGATGTTAATTCCAGTAAAGTGCTTGGTATAGAAGACCTAGGGGTAGATGAAGATGTTATTAGCCCTGCAGGTCAAGATTTAGCGCTAGACAAACCATTTAATAATGTTAAAAATGAACGGTTTAATAATTCATTGTTAGAGGCAATAAAGTCTTTACCAGAGCGAGATGCAATGGTGCTTTCTTTGTATTACAACGATGAAATGAATTTAAAAGAAATTGGGCATATACTCGATGTAAGTGAATCGCGTGTAAGTCAGATACATGGTCAGGCGATGATTAAGCTCAAAGCAAAAATCAATGACTGGATAAACTAGTAGTAAGTAAATTATAGGTTAAGACCTCACCGGAGGATGTTTTGGATAAAAACATGAAAATTCTTGTTGTTGATGATTTCTCTACAATGAGACGTATTATAAAAAATCTGTTGCGTGACCTAGGGTTCACGAATGTTCAAGAAGCTGACGATGGTTCTACAGCATTACCTATGTTGCAAAATCAGGTTTTTGACTTTGTTGTAACCGATTGGAACATGCCAGGCATGCAGGGTATTGACTTGCTAAGAGCCATTAGAGCTGACGAAAAATTAAAACATATTCCGGTTTTAATGGTGACGGCAGAAGCTAAAAAAGAACAAATAATAGCGGCAGCGCAAGCAGGTGTTAATGGCTATATTGTTAAGCCATTTACTGCTGGTACTTTGAAAACTAAATTAGAAAAAGTGTTTGAACGCTTAGGTTAATGAGAGGAGAGGCTTATGTCAGCACCAGCTGCGCCTCAAATTACTTTAGAACAAGCTCGTCAGCTCGTCGTTTTTTTAGAAAATGGTGAGCAAGATAAAGCTGACCAATTAATTTTAGATACTGCCTCTCAAGAGCAATCGCAGCTTTTTGCTGAAGTAGGTAAGTTAACACGCCAATTACACGAAGCCCTTAAAAGCTTTGAACTTGATACGCGTTTAACCGATTTAACCACTGATGCAATACCGGATGCGAAAAAGCGCTTAAACTATGTCATGGAAATGACAGAAAATGCAGCTAATAAGACAATGGATGCGGTCGAAGCAAGCCTTCCTATTGCGCAGCAGCTAGCAGATGAAATTGCACATATTAAGCCTACTTGGGATAGGCTTATGAACCGCGAAATAGAGCTGGGCGAGTTTAAAACCTTATGCCACAGCATCGACAAGTTTATGAACAGCTCTCATCATAAAACTGATGAGTTGCAAACTTTAATGACCAATGTACTAATGGCGCAGGATTTTCAAGATTTAACAGGCCAGGTTATCCGCCGTGTAATTGAATTAGTCAGAGAAGTAGAAGAAAGTTTAATCCACCTTTTAACAGCATTTGCTGCACAAGATGACAGCATTGTTGAAAGTAAAGAACAACAAGAAACAGAAGAACTGGTTGCCGCACAAACATTAGCAGGTCCTGAAGGCCCTATTATTGATAAAGAGTCGCGAAATGATGTTGTATCTGACCAAGACGAGGTCGATGACCTATTATCAAGTTTGGGCTTCTAAGAGGAGAGTAACTGCATGAGCTTTGAAGTCGATGAAGATATTTTACAAGACTTTCTTGTAGAGGCTGGAGAAATCCTAGAGCTTTTATCTGAACAGTTAGTTGAGCTAGAAAATAACCCAGAAGATACTGAGTTACTAAATGCTATTTTTAGGGGCTTTCATACCGTAAAAGGGGGGGCAGGCTTTTTAGCTATGACTGAGCTTGTTGATGCCTGTCATGGTGCTGAAAACGTATTTGATCTTTTACGCCAAGGGGTTAGAACTGTTAATTCAGAATTAATGGATGTGATTTTACAAGCACTAGATACCATTAATGAAATGTTTGCCACTATTCAAAACCGCGAACAGCCAGACCCAGCAGACCCTCAATTATTAGAAACCCTTCACAAACTTGGTCAACCGCCTACGGATGACGAGCTTACTGAAACAGCCCCCGACGTTGTTGAACAAGAACCCGCTGCTCCCGTTAGCGCAACAGATGATGAAGACCCATTTGCATTTGATGAACTATTTGATGCGGCAGGTTCAAGCCCTTCAGCAGATAGCACGCAAATTGATGAAATTACAGAAGATGAATTTGAAAGCTTACTCGATGAGTTACACGGCAAAGGCCAAAGCCCGGTGTCGCAACCAAGTGCAAGTGCAGAGCCAGATTCAAGTTCAGATATTACCGATGATGAATTTGACAGTTTATTAGATGAATTACACGGTGTAGGTAGTTTTGGTCCTGTTGCAGGAGATACCTCAAGCAGTGAGCCAGAAGTAAAACACACAGCACCACCGGCGGCTGTTGCAAATGATAGCGGTGATGATGAAATCAGCGATGATGAATTTGAAGCACTGCTTGATGAACTGCACGGTAAAGGCGCCGCACCAGAATCAAAAGAAGCTGACACACCTGCACCGCAGCCACCTAAGGCTGCACCTGTAGCACAAACGCCAGCAAAACCTACGCCAGAAAAGCCTACGCCAGCACCTGCAGCAAAACAAGCTCCGGCGGCTAAAGCCGCTGCGCCTACACCTAAAGTGGCTGAAAAACCAGCGAGTAGCGCTGCACCTAAAAAAGCTACGCCTCCACCTGCTGAAACCACAGTACGTGTTGATACAAAGCGTTTAGATCAAATAATGAATATGGTTGGCGAGTTGGTATTAGTACGAAATAGGTTGGTCAGTTTAGCGACCAATACAGACAGTGAAGCGATGGGTAAGGCGATATCAAATCTTGATGTGGTCACTGCTGATATTCAAGGTGCAGTAATGCAAACGCGAATGCAGCCTATCAAAAAAGTGTTTGGCCGATTCCCTCGCGTAGTACGTGACTTAGCCCGTAGCTTAAATAAAGAAATTGATTTACAGCTTGTAGGTGAAGAAACCGATTTAGATAAAAACTTAGTTGAGGCACTGGCCGATCCGTTGGTGCATTTAGTACGAAACTCAGTTGACCACGGTATTGAAATGCCAGCAGCGCGTGAAGCTGCGGGTAAGCCTAGAACTGGTAACGTTACATTATCGGCTTCGCAAGAAGGCGACCATATTTTGTTAACCATTAAAGATGATGGTGCAGGTATGGATGCGGAAAAACTGAAAAAAATAGCGATCAGTAAAGGCGTTATTGACCATGATCAGGCAAGTCGCTTATCAGATACAGAAGCGTATAACTTAATATTTGCACCAGGCTTTTCGACCAAAGAAGAGATATCTGATATTTCTGGCCGTGGCGTAGGCATGGATGTAGTAAAAACTAAAATTACGCAGCTTAATGGCTCTGTGAGTATACAGTCAGAGTTGGGCGTAGGGACTATTTTAGAGATAAAAGTACCATTAACACTGGCTATTTTACCTACGCTGATGGTTATTGTTGGTGAGCAAACGTTTGCGTTACCACTTGCTGGTGTGAGTGAAATATTCCACTTAGATTTAACCAAAACCAATGTGGTAGATGGTCAGCTTACAATTATTGTTCGTAAAAAAGCGATACCGCTATTTTACTTAGAGCATTGGCTAGTTAAAGGTGCTGATTGTTCTCAGCGAAAAGCGCAAGGTCATGTGGTAATTGTACAAATAGGTACTCAGCAAGTTGGCTTTGTGGTTGATTCATTAATTGGCCAAGAAGAAGTTGTTATTAAGCCTCTTGATGCGTTATTACAAGGTACGCCAGGAATGGCTGGTGCAACAATTACATCTGACGGTGGTATTGCGCTGATTCTGGATGTACCTAATATGCTTAAGCATTACGCAGGATAAAATGTAGGCATACCTGTGTATGCCTACACATAAATTTAATAAGAGAGCGCAATGGCCGTAAAAGTTTTAGTTGTTGACGATTCCAGTTTTTTTCGCCGTCGAGTAAGCGAAATTCTTGAACAAGACAGCGGTATTGAAGTAATAGGTTTTGCTGTTAACGGTAGAGAAGCCGTAGAAAAAACAGCGCAGTTACGTCCAGATATGATCACCATGGATGTAGAAATGCCTGTGCTTGATGGTATTAGCGCAGTAAAAGAAATTATGGCGAGTAACCCAACGCCAATACTTATGTTTTCTTCATTAACTCGCGACGGTGCAACCGCAACTTTAGATGCACTTGATGCCGGAGCTATGGACTTTTTACCGAAAAAGTTTGAAGACATTGCACGAAATAACGAAGATGCAATTAAGTTATTGCAAGCTAAAGTGAAGGAAATTGGTCGCAGGCGTGCACCGCGCCCTGTTAGGCCATTAACATCAAGTAAGACTACTGCTCCATCTGCAAGCAAACTTGCCACAACAAGCTCATCGCTTAAACAACCTGATAGAAGCTTTCAACGTGCTGCCCCAGTGCAGACAACAACTACATCCAGTATGCCCACGCGTGCCAGCGGTAAACACTATCAAATAGTGGCTATTGGCACTTCAACTGGCGGGCCAGTTGCTTTACAAACTATATTAACCCAATTACCTGCTAACTTTGCACACCCTATTTTGTTAATTCAGCACATGCCGGCGGCATTTACGCCTGCGTTTGCGGCACGTTTAAATAGCCTTTGCAAAATACGCGTTAAAGAAGCGCAACAAGGTGACAGGCTAGAAGCCGGCACAGCCTACTTAGCCCCAGGTGGACAGCAAATGATGGTAGAGGGGCGAAGTGGTAACAAAACGTTGCGTGTATTTGAAGATAATAGTGAACGTATAAGCTACAAACCAAGCGTTGATGTGACTTTTGCAAGTGTTGCCAAAAGCTACCAAGGAGATGTACTTGCTATTGTTTTAACCGGCATGGGCGCTGATGGACGTGATGGCGCGCGAATGCTTAAGCAATCTGGCGCAACAATTTGGGCGCAAGATGAAAAAAGCTGTGTTGTATACGGTATGCCTCAAGCTATTGCCAACGCTGGGCTTGCCTCTGAGCATTTAGCGTTAAACGACGTAGCAGCAAGAATAAAAAGAGAGACTGGTTGTGGATAAGCTCTCTGTTTTAGGGTTAATCATTGCGCTGAGCGCTATAGCGATTGGTTACTCTTTAGAGGGGGGCGTTGTCACGGCGTTATTTAATGGCCCTGCACTTATTATTGTACTTGGCGGCACCTTAGGGGCTGTTATGTTGCAAACGGCCATAAGCACCTTTAAAAAAACGCTAAGCATGAGCCATTGGGTGTTTTTTTCACCCCAGTACAATATTGAGCAAGCCATAGAGCAAATTAAAACGTGGTCGCATAAAGCTCGTCAGGAAGGGTACTTAGCGCTTGAAAAAGAGGCACTTAGTCACCCAGATCCTTATGCAGCAAAAGGGCTTAGTTTACTAGTAGATGGGTGTTCGGAGCAAAAGTTACGCGACACATTAGAAATAGATTTAATGCTTGAACGAGACCGCTTACTTGAAGCAAGTAAAGTGTACGAAGCCATGGGCGGATATAGCCCAACTATAGGTATTTTAGGGGCTGTACTTGGCCTTATTCAAGCAATGTCATTTATTACCGACCCTCAAAAGCTAGGTGCAGGGGTCGCCACCGCATTTATTGCAACAATATATGGGGTGGGTTTAGCTAACTTATTATTTTTACCTATGGCCAATAAGCTTAAGCAGCGAGTAGATCAAAAAATGCTTTACCATGAAATGATGGCCGAAGGGGTGATTGCTATAAGCCTTGGCGAAAGTCCTATAAACATAGAATTAAAGCTTGAAGCTTATCGCACAGAGCGCCCCAATGTCGTGGTAGAGTAACTTTTATGTTACGCCGGCGCTTACGTCAATCAGCTGAAAAAAATCAACATACAGAACGTTGGTTAGTCTCTTATGCTGATTATATGACCATTATGTTTGCCTTTTTTGTGGTTATGTATGCCATTGCCATAAATAAAGAAGAAAGTTTTCAAATCCTCTCAGACTCCCTAGAACAGGTTTTTGACAAATCAGCAAGGCAGCAATCGCAACAAGGTGAGGGCGTTACTGGTGAAGGGCTACTTACTGACCGTGTTACCCCAGAGCAAGAGTTATTGTACGGTGAGAGCATTCAAAAACAGGAGTCTGGCCCAGAGCTGCTAGATGGACATAGTGATACCAGCAATATAAAACAAAAACATTTAGGTAAACCACTCGATAGTCTGTTAACTAAATTACATTCAGCACTTATTGATGAAATTCGTGATGGAGAAGCAAGTTTAGAGCTCAACCAAGATTGGCTTATTATTGAGCTAAGTTCAGGAATGCTCTTCTCAAGTGGTAGCTCTGTGGCCCACGCGCGAGCAAAACAAGTCGTAAAAATTGTAAAAGATATTATTGCCCCAGTAGATAACTACATAAGGGTAAGAGGTTACACAGATAACGAAAGTATTCGCAATGAAATGTTTCGCTCTAACTGGGAGTTGTCAGTTGCACGGGCGACCTCTATTTTAGTTGAATTAGAAGCGTTAGGAATTAACCCAGCTAGAATGGCAATCGAGGGGTATGGGCAATACTCACCTTTTGCCGATAACGACACCGCAGCGGGTCGAGCAGAGAATCGTAAAGTTGTTATTGCGCTTTCTAAGTATGGCTTAGTACAACAAACCACCGAAAATGAAGCTGAGCCTGATGAGCAAGTGCAACAAGCTGCGCCTGAGCCAGAGGTCGAACTTCCCTCTGATGATAACTCTATTAAAATAATTCGTTTACCTCATGGTGGCATCAGAATCACCACGCGCAATGAACAGTAATTAGGACTTAATGTGAAGATTTGGACAGTAGCAAATCAAAAGGGCGGTGTAGGTAAAACCACAACGGCTGTCAGTCTTGCTGGTATTTTGGCCTTGCAAGGTAAACGCGTATTACTCATTGATACCGACCCTCACGCCTCACTAACGTACTATTTTGGTATTGATTCTGAAGATTTAGAAGTCAGTGTGTACGATATTTTTGCTCGCGGCACCTCAATGCAAAGTGAAGAAATACTTCAAGCATTGTGCCCCTCTACCATGGAAAACCTGGATATATTGCCCGCGACGATGGCTATAGCAACCCTCGATAGAAGCATGGGCAATAAAACGGGAATGGGCTTAATTTTAAAAAAAACACTTGCAAAAATTAGTGAACATTACGATTATGCGCTGCTTGATTGCCCGCCCGTTTTAGGTGTTTTAATGGTGAACGCATTAGCCGCCAGCGAACGTATTTTAGTGCCTGTGCAAACTGAGTTTTTGGCGCTCAAAGGGCTTGATAGAATGATGCGCACTATGGAATTAATGCAAAGCTCTCAAGCGAAACAGTACCAATATACTATAATCCCTACTATGTATGATAAGCGCACTAAAGCGTCGCTTGAAGCCTACAAAACGTTGCAAAATACATATAAAGATAAAGTATGGCCAGGGGTGATCCCCGTTGATACAAAGTTTAGAGATGCAAGCCTTGCACAAAAGGTGCCCATAGAGTTTTGCCCACGTTCACGTGGGGTTTACGCTTATAAAGCGTTATTAGATTATTTAATTGGACAAGGTTAATGAATGAGTAAGCAATTATTTGCTAATGAAAAAGTAATGACTCAATACTTAGGGGCGCTATTATGCGAAGACGAACCTGAGGAAAACCTTGAGCCTGTAGCAAAGCTACTTGAGCAAGTACCTAGTGCCTTACAAAACGACGAAGTACTTTTAAAGCCCAAAGCGCAATTAAAAGTAACCGAGCAGCTTTATTCTGAGCAAGTAAAAGAGAGTAATAGCGAGGCTGACGCCACTATTTCGCCACCTGCACCTATTGAGCCTGAGCCATTAGAGACACCTGAGGTGCAAACCCAGTTAAGTACAGAACCTGCTCCTTTATTACATAGCCAAGAAGATTACTTTGAAGGTGAATTTCAGGCTCTGTTTTTTGAAGTGGCTGGTTTAACATTGGCTGTTCCTTTGAAAGCGCTTGGAGGAATTCATCAATTAGGTGAAGTAAATCATTTATTTGGTAAGCCAAAGTGGTTTAAAGGCGTTATGCTTAATAGAGATGAAAAGCTAAACGTAGTTGATACTGCACGTTGGGTAATGCCTGAAAAGTACGATGAAAAGTTAGAGGCCTCTCTTAATTATCAGTATTTAATAACCCTAGGCGATAGCAACTGGGGTTTATTGGCTGAAAAGTTAATAAATAACATTACATTGAGTAAAGAAGATGTAAAATGGCGAAAAAACAGTGGCAAACGCCCTTGGCTTGCCGGTGTTATTAAAGAAAAAATGTGTGCTTTAATAGATGTAGATAATTTAAATGCACTATTAGAAAAAGGCTTAGATAGCCGTCAGTAGTAACGACCATTACGGGGTAACAGCATGAGCGAAGATAGACTATTATCAGCGAATAAAAACGCAGATAACAACGATGAAATTTTACAGTGGGTAACGTTTAAGCTTGAAGAAGAAACGTATGGCGTCAACGTAATGCAGGTGCAAGAAATTTTACGTTATACCGAAATTGCCCCAGTACCTGGAGCACCTTCATACGTTATTGGCATTATAAATTTACGTGGTAACGTAGTCACTGTTATTGATACTCGTGCACGCTTTGGTTTGCCTGCTGCAGATGCAACTGATAACTCTCGCATTTTAATTATTGAAGCAGAAGAGCAAGTAATTGGTATTTTAGCTGATAGTGTTTCTGAAGTTGTGTATTTACGCAGCTCTGAAATAGACAGCGCCCCAAATGTTGGTACCGAAGAAAGCGCTAAGTTTATCCAAGGTGTATGTAACCGCGATAACGAATTACTTATTTTAGTCGATTTAAATAAATTACTTAGCGATGACGAATGGGATGAGTTAAGCGATATTTAAGCTTTACCACTAAAATTATGTTGTTACTCAGTATCGCAATAGCAGCGCTAGGGATAGGTTTAATATCCCTGTCGCTAATTGTTGCATTAAAAAATAAACAGTCGGCGGAGCTTAATGCGGTATCACAGCAATTAAAAGATACCTCAGAGCAAACACATATATTACGCAGTGAAGTGTCTGAGCTCAGAACAGGGCTTTTAAGTATTGGTAAGCGCGTACTTGAAGTTGAGCAACAAAATCAAGAGTTGATGCAACAACAAGCTGCCCAAAAATATGATGACCCAGACGCAAAAATATATTCTCGTGCTGTTAAAATGGTTGAGCTTGGCGCAGATTTAGATGAGGTGATACGCGAGTGCGAGCTTCCTAGGGCTGAGGCTGAACTATTATTTTCGTTACATAAACAAAAAGACGCCTAGCGTCTTTTTTGCTTTTAACTACACAATACCAATGCGCAGTAATACTTAATAAATGGGGAGATATAATTTATCCACCTAGTTATGCCTTTACATTTAGCTTACCTTGAAAGTCTTGCCAGCCAGGTGGGAACTGCCCACGAAGCACGTACGAAAAAGCAATCAATTCAGCAATAACATAATAAAGCTCTTTAGGTATTTCCTCTCCCAATTCTAAGTGTGAGAGTGTTTTAGCAAGTGCTTCATCTTGGTGGATCATAATGCCTTTTTGTTTCGCTGCTGCGATTATTTCATCGGCCAACTCGCCAAACCCTTTTACACTTACCGCGGGGGTGCTTCCTGCTTCATACAACAGGCCAATCGCGGATTTATTATTTGCTGCTAAATTAGAGGTGTCAGTCATGTTAAACCTTAATATTTATAATGGCATGCGATTGATAAAACGCTTGATGACTAGCATCTCCGCGTTTTAAGTTTAGCTCGCCTACTTGCAAGCCATGCTGAGCTAATTTAGCCCTGAGGCTATCTAAGTGAGGGTGTGCAATTGCACTTACTTCTTGGCTAGAGGCAAGCAGCTGGCAATCGAGCGCTTTGTCCATAAGCTCAGCCACTATTTGTAATTGCCCTTGCTGTGCATAATCAAAATTTAATCTAACAAACCACACGTTTTTTTCAGTTTTATTTACACTCGCTTTTTTATATTGCCCTAAGGTTATCTCTGTTTGTCCCGCTTCAGGCGGAAGTTTCATCGGAAATAAAAACTGTGCTAGCGGATTTGTGTCGTTTTGTTGGTTTGGCGTAGTTACTTGTACTTGGCTAAGGGTATTTTTAACTTGTAGCAGCTCTGGGGCAAGCTCTTGTATTTGTGTTTGTTGAAGTTGCTCTAATAGTTTATCCGCGCCATTACCTACTTTAAAAGTAGGTAAAAGCACATTAAGTAGGGCATCCACGCCTGTGTGGTTATTAAACGTTAGCGAAGTACTTGATTGGCTTATTATTGGCGCCGCTAAAATAGTAACCGCAAGTTGCTCAAGCCCTTTTGTAAAGCTACTTTGTAGTGTGTCATTTGGCGTGGTAAGCGGTTGTAAGGTACTTAAAAGCTCTCGCTGTATGGTTGCTGGGTGAACATTATTACTAGAGACCATTCTATTAAAAGCTTGATTTACCAGACGTGTTAGATCAGGTGTATTTTGAGTCGCTTTACTTGCTATGTCAGTAATTCGGCTACTCAACAATGCTGTAGGGTTAGAAGCGCTATTTGGGCGCTCAGTCTCTGTTGGTAAATTTAAAAGCGAAGTTAAAAGCTTGGCTTCAATCGGTTGTAATTGCTGACTTGGTGCGGTTTTAAAAAGCGAGTGAGGTAAACCGGGTTGATTCGAAGTATTTACCTGTGAAGTTGTGGTATTTAATGTTTTTAAACTCAAGGGCCCAGAAGGAATGCCTTGCGTACTTATATTTGTTGGTTGAGCGCTCACTGCTTGTGGCTGAGCCATGTTGTTTGCTGATTGCCATAACGACACACTCGCCTTTAGTTGCTGGGTTATTTGCACTAAAGGAGGAAGCTGAGCAAAGTGTTTAGCTAAAGGGCTGTTAGGAGTAAAAGAATGATTAGCAACTTCAGCGGTTATATTTAGCTTACTTAAATTAGGGTTTGCTAACGTGTTTATTTGTGTAGGCGTTTTGTTTACATCAAGATTAGCTTGTTGAGCTTGCAAAGGTGACGTTTTACTCGCAAAGGGTTTGCTTTCAAAGTATTTAACGGCATCGTTAATTCGCGTTTTTAAATCACTAAAGCTGCTTTGTAACCATGATTTTATAGGGCTCTGTGCACTTAACTGCGGGCTTGTTTTATCAGCGGGGGGGCTGGCTGCATTTTGCTGCTGTGATAAAACCAAGTCGGTAAAGGGTTTACTAAATGAGTTATTAAGTGCGACCTGCATATTGGGTAAATTAGTTTTAATGAACAGCTTATCTGCTTGATGAGTAATATTTACTGCCACGGGCTTGCTGGGCAATTCACTAAGTTGTTTATTAGTGATTGGAGTGGTGAACGAGCCGCTATGCTGAGGGTGAGAAATAATAGCTAATTTAGGCGTTGCTTGTAGTTTCGCGCTGGGCAGTAAGTTAGTTAATAGCTGCGTAATTTTATGTTGGCTGAGAGTTTGAGTATGAACGGAATCAGCAAAGCGGTTAATAACATTTATTTGTGCGCCTTTATTAGTGGTATTAATAAGTACCTGTAATGGCTGCTCGGTATTTAATAGTTGTGCGGTTTCTTTGTTAATTGCAATACTGGCATTAAGACTAGGTATTATAAGCTGTGGTGACGGCGAAAGCTGAATATTAACAGGCAAGGGTTTGCTTTGTATTTCACTACCGGTACTTACATAATTTAAAAAACGCTGCAGTTGAGATGCGTTGCCAAGTGTAATATTGGTATTGTTGGGAGTTATATTTAGCTGCTTTCCATCAGCGCTGAGCTGTATGTTAGCACTTGCTATTTTGTCTGTGTTTTGAGGGGCATGGGTAATGCCTAAACGTAGTGTTTGCCAGTGTTTATCAATTAATACATCGAGTGTAATTGAGCCTTTTGAAAACTGAATATTTTTAGCCGCAAGTACCTGCTCGGGTAATTGTACTAATTCGTCTGAAGTGCTCGGGGCGCTTTGGTTATTAACCAATGAATTAGATAATGTGATTTGCGTTGGATTATTCATTATTTTAAATCAAGTTTTCGCTAATTTTCGTGAATCGATTTTAAAGCAATATTCGTATTACACTATCATTATGGTAGACTAACGCCTAATTTTTGGCATAGAGAAACGTCATCTTGTTACACATTAAGTCCGTCACCTGCATCAAGCAAGAACGTTGTTTGTTTGCGGATCTTAATTTTAGCCTAAATAGCGGTCAAATCATGCAATTAGCGGGTCCTAACGGGGCTGGCAAAACATCATTATTGCGTATTGTCGCAGGCTTTAGTGTGCCTGATGAAGGCGCTATTTTTTATAAACAGCAAGCTATTACCAAACATTATGAAGAGTACGCCAGAGACTTACTATTTATAGGCCACAAAACCGGTGTTAATGCACAGCTCAGCGCACTGGAAAACGTACGCCATTGGTTACACATTAATGGCTATACAAATGAGCCCGACCTATATCCAATGTTAGCTAAGCTTGGCTTAGTGGGCCTTGAAGATGTGCCAGTAAGAATGCTCTCTGCAGGGCAGCAGCGTCGTGTCGCTTTAGTGCGTTTGTGGTTAAGCGATGCAAAACTATGGGTGCTTGATGAACCCTTTACTGCACTTGATAAAAATGGCGTTGCATTTTTACAACAACGTTTTTCTGAGCATTTAAAAAGTGGTGGCGCTATTTTACTCACAACCCATCAAGATTTAACAACACAGTTTGAAAACCTACAAACGGTGACCTTGGAGTATCGTTACTGATGACTCGTCAACATTCATATTGGCTGCTGTTTAGTGCGGTATTTAGTAAAGATGTAAAGCTTGCGTTTCGCCAGCGTGCTGAAATTATCAATCCTATCTTGTTTTTTCTCATTGTTATTTCGTTATTTCCGTTAGCAATTGGACCAGAGCCCGGTCTATTAAACAGAATGGCTCCAGGTATTATTTGGGTAGCCGCTTTGCTCTCTACCATGCTTGGACTCGATAAATTATTTAGAGACGACTATAACGATGGCTCGTTGGAGCAGTTAATAGCTTCATCGTATCCGCTATCACTCACCGTGTTGGCCAAAGTCGCGGCGCATTGGGTTGTTACCGGTTTACCATTAGTATTAATGACACCGTTATTTGCTTTATTGCTTAATTTAGAGAGCTCAGCGCTGTTAGCCACCGTATTAACATTATTATTAGGCACGCCATTATTAAGCTTTATTGGTGCTATTGGGGCTGGCCTTACTGTGGGATTACAAAAAGGTGGTATTTTAATGAGCCTGTTAGTGTTGCCTTTGTATATTCCTGTTTTAATTTTTGCAACGTCAGCCATTGATACCAGTACTATGTCGCTGGATTATAGCGGGCAGCTTGCCATTCTTGGGGCCATGTTAGTAGTTGCTATTATGTGTGCACCCATCGCCATATCGTCAGCATTAAAAGTGAGTGTAAGTTAATATGTGGAAGTGGTTACATCCCTACGCAAAAGCAGAGCGCGCATATCAATTATGTAATACGTTACTGCCTTATTTTGCCGTTGCTACGGTTATAAGTATGCTTGTTGGTTGGATTTGGGGCTTAGGTTTTGCGCCAGCTGATTACCAACAAAAAGACAGTTACCGTATTATTTTCATTCATGTACCGTCGGCTATTTTGTCTATGGGTGCATATTCTTCTATGGCTATTGCAGCCGTGGTTGCTTTAGTGTGGCAATTACGTAACGCCGAACTTGCAGTCATTGCTATTGCCCCGGTGGGAGCATGTGTAACCGCTATTGCGTTAATTACTGGCGCAGCATGGGGTAAACCTATGTGGGGCGCTTGGTGGGTGTGGGATGCACGTTTAACCTCTGAGCTTATTTTATTATTTTTATATTTAGGTGTACTTTCGCTTTATCATGCATTTGAAGATAAAAAAGCAGCAGGGCGAGCGGCGTCTATTTTGGCCATTGTTGGGGTTATTAACCTACCTATTATTCATTATTCTGTTGAGTGGTGGAATACCCTACACCAAGGCGCAACAATCACAAAATTTGATACTAAAGCTATTGACCCTAGTATGTTTTGGCCACTAATGGTGAATATTTTAGCGTTTGGTGCTTTTGTTGGCACTGTAACGTTAATTCGTTTAAAAAATGAAATATTACAACGTGAAAAGCATCGACCGTGGGTTCGAGCCTTGTTAAGTAAGGGGTAAATTATGCAGTTTGACTCTTTTTCTGATTTTATTGCAATGGGGGGCTACGGGTTTTACGTGTGGCTTTCTTTTGGTACGTGCGCCTTAATTTTGTTGGGCATTTTATTTAGCTCTTTACGTGATACAAAACGTATTATGGCCTCAGTAGAGCAGCAAGTTGCGCGCGAAGCGCGAATTAAAAAAGCGAAGCAGGAACAAATATCATGAATCCAAGACGTAAAAAACGCCTATTGGTAATCATTGCTGTGTTGTTTGGCATTGGTGCTTCTATAGGCTTAGTACTTTATGCACTGCAAGAAAACATCAACTTGTTTTACACACCGAGCGAGCTAATAGAAGGCAAAGGCCCAGATAAAGAAAAACCGCAAATAGGGCAAAAGTTGCGTATAGGCGGTATGGTTGTGCCAGGTTCTGTTATTCGTAATGAACAAAGTTTGCAAGTCAGCTTTAAACTAATAGATACAGGGCCATTGGTTACAATTAAATACCAAGGCATTTTGCCTGACTTATTTCGCGAAGGCCAAGGTATTGTAGCGCAAGGTGTGCTTGTAGAGCCAAACGTGATTGAAGCTTTTGAAGTACTAGCTAAGCATGATGAAGAATACATGCCAGCAGAAGTAGCAGAAGCCGTAAAGGGAATTAAACACGAAAAACCAAAATACAACCTAGATAGCGGTAGCTAATATGATCCCAGAGCTTGGTTATTTTTCTTTAACGCTTGCCATGGTGTTAAGCGTTTTACTGTGTATTTTCCCGCTGTGGGGCGCACATACCGGTAATCTTCGTTTAATGCGTGCGGCCCCGTCTTTAGCCGTAGGGCAATTTGTATTTGTCCTTCTCTCGTTTGCTGCGCTTATCTATGCCAGCTTAACAGATGACTTTACGGTATCTTATGTAGCGTATCATTCAAGTAGTACCTTGCCTTGGTATTATAAAATCACCTCTACATGGGGTGGGCACGAAGGCGCTATTTTACTGTGGCTTGTAATGCAAGCAGGGTGGACCGCCGTGGTTGCTATGCGCTCTAAAGCACTGCCTTGGGTATTACGTGCACGTGTTTTAGGCGTGCTTGGCTTTTTAGGTGTGGGTTTTATGATGTACACACTACTGCTTTCGAGCCCGTTTGAGCGTTTACTGCCGTATTTCCCTGTTGAAGGACGTGATTTAAATCCACTATTACAAGACCCTGGTATGATCATTCATCCACCGTTACTTTATATGGGATATGTAGGATTATCGGTTGCGTTTTCCTTTGCTATTGCAGCACTTTTAACCGGTAAACTTGATAATACTTGGGCTAAATGGTCACGCCCATGGACGATGACCGCTTGGGGCTTTTTAAGTTTAGGAATAACGATAGGTAGCTGGTGGGCTTACTCTGAGCTTGGCTGGGGTGGCTGGTGGTTTTGGGATCCGGTAGAAAACGCATCGCTCATGCCTTGGCTTGTTGCGACGGCTTTATTGCACTCTCTGAGCGTGACAGAAAAACGCGGTGTATTTAAATCGTGGACTGTGCTGCTTGCCATCGCTGCATTCTCGCTGAGCTTATTAGGTACCTTTATTGTTCGCTCGGGCATCATTGTATCGGTGCATGCATTTGCCACAGACCCCGATAGAGGTTTATTTATTTTAGCCTTTTTAGGCATTGTGGTTGGTGGCGGTTTATCGTTGTATGCGCTGCGCGTATCACAAGTTAAGAGTGAAGGTCGTTACAAGTTTGTATCTCGCGAAGTAGCGTTGTGGTTAAACAATATATTCTTAGTCGTGGCTACATTAATAGTTCTTTTAGGTACTTTATTACCTATGGTACACAAAGAAATGGGCCTAGGCAGTATTTCTATCGGCGAACCGTTCTTTAATAAAATGTTCGCCATTTTATTAGTACCTTTTGCCATATTAATGGGAATAGGGCCTTTTCTTCGCTGGAAACAAAATAAGTGGGCTGTACTACAAAATAAATTATTCGTAGGCGTGCTAGTAAGTGTTGTTATTACCTGTGCGTGGTTGTTCTCAAGCTACGATGTAGTAAAACCGCTTACATTACTAGCCACCACCTTAGGTGTGTGGGTTGCTGTCTCTACTGCCATAGATTTATATGCTAAGGCGTCGGTTCACGGAACACTAAAAGAAGGCGTTAAGCGTTTAGGTGTCAGCTACTGGGCGATGGTGCTAGGTCATGTTGGTTTAGCATTTGTTATTGCGGGCGTTACGCTTACTTCGGCGTACTCGGTAGAGCGTGATGTGTCTATGAAGCAAGGCGATATTGTTACGCTAAACCAATACGAATACCGATTTGATGGTGTTAAATCAATACGCGGCCCTAACTACAGTGGTCATGCTGGTGTCGTGTCGGTATTTAATGACAATGAGCTAGTGACTGAGCTGCATGCAGAAAAGCGTAAATACGATATTGGTATGCAATTTATGACCGAAGCGGCAATTGATGCTGGTTTTACTCGTGACCTATATTTAGCGCTGGGTGAGCAATTAAGCAAAGGGGCATGGTCACTGCGCATTTATCACAAACCGTTTGTGCGTTGGATGTGGATAGGCGGTGTACTTATATCGCTTGCAGGGTTTATGATTTTATTTGATAAACACTACCGTACCTCAGCAAGTACACGTAAAAAAGCGTTGGAGAATGCGTAATGAACCGTAAAATTTTAGCTTTAGCGCCGTTATTAATATTCATATTTTTATGTGTATTCTTATATCAAGGTTTGTTTGCCAACCCGCGTGAAATTCAAACCGGTCGACTTGGGCAAACAATGCCTGCGTTTAACCTTCCGGATTTAATGCAAGATGATAAGCGCTGGACCGATGAAAGCCTAAAAGGCGAAGTTTATTTGCTTAATGTTTGGGGGACTTGGTGTCCTACTTGTTTGGTAGAGCTTGGCTATTTAACTAAGCTACGCGAGCAAGGCGTAAAAATAATTGGCTTGTACTATGTGCAAGGTTACGATGCCGATTTTGATGGCCCATTTGATATGCAAGCGCTGCGTACTGATGTGAGCGATATGCTTAGCCGTGCTGGCGACCCATACCAATTTAATATTTTAGACTTGCACCGCACCTTGTCATTAGATTTAGGTGTATCGGGTGCCCCTGAAACATTTTTAGTGGATAAAACGGGTAAAATTTTATTACACCATACGGGAGATTTAAACCCGCGCGTATGGCGTGCTAAATTTGCCCCGGTTATGCAGGAGCTAAATTAATGCGAGTGTTTTTATTAACCCTGAGCTTTTTTATAAGTATGGCAGTGTATGCCGAGCAAGATCGCTATCAGTTTGACAATAACCAACAAGCCGTGCGCTTTGAAGAGTTAACTAAAGAGCTTAGGTGCCCTAAATGTCAAAACCAAAATATTGCAGACTCTGATGCCATTGTTGCAAAAGATTTACGCGACAAGGTACTTGCGCTGGTAAAAGAAGGTAAAACAAAAGACGAAGTTATCGATTACATGATAGACAGATACGGTTATTTTGTTCATTACGACCCGCCTGTGACACCAGCTACATTAGTACTGTGGGTTTTACCTGTACTTATTGTAATTTTGGGGTTTGGTTTTATTGTAATTCGCCAACGTAAGGCGTCAGTTAAGCAAACCTGGAACAGCGACGATGAAGCAAGACTTGCTAAGTTAATTGCAGAAAATAAACGCCAGGAGCAAATTTAATGATTTTAATGTGGGCGTGTTTTGCCTTACTCATACTCATTGCATTGGCGTTTATTATGGTGCCTTTTTTAAAAAAAGAGCGCGTTCAAACCATTACTCACAATGCTAATGCAGAGTTGATCAGCATTTACGAGCAGCGTTTAGTTGAGCTGCAAAATGACTTAGATAATCAACGTATTGATGCACAAAGTCATAACGAATCTGTTATTGAATTAAAGCGTCGTTTATTGAACGAACTATCACCAGAAAAGTCGCTTAATAGCAAAGGTAATAATCGTATTTTTGCTTTAACTGGCGCAGCATTTTTATTAGCCCTCACCGGTGTTTTTTACACCTTTACAGGGAGCCAACAACAAATAGCCGCGTGGTATGATGCAATGGATAACCTTGCTGATTATGGCGAGCGTGCTGTAATGCAAAAAGGTGAGCCACTTACTCAAAACGAGTTACAAGCCTTTGCTTTAGCTTTGCGTACTAAACTTAGCGAATCAGGGGATGACGAAGTTGCGTGGATGTTGCTTGGACGTGTAGCTATGTCGTTAAATGAATTTGATATGGCACAGCAATCGTTTGATAAAGCCCTGCGAATGAACCCTGACAACATGCAAGTACTCATTAGCTACAGCCAAGTTTTACTGCTTGAAGGTAGTGAAGAGAATATGACGCGTGCAGCGGGTATGCTATCTAAAGTGCTAAAGGTTGAGCCGACAAATCTTGATGCTATTTCCCTATTAGCGCTCATTGCTTATGAGCGCAAGGACTGGCCGCAAGCTAAAGCGGCGTTTGAAGTACTACTTGCTAGCATGGATGAAAGCGATACGCGTTACTCAATGATAGCGCAGCGTATTTCTGATATTGAACAACAAATGCAAAATGAGGGTTCTGTAATGCCTGTCTCTGCTAACAGTGTTATTAATGTTACTGTAAGCTTAGCAGATGAGCTTTTAGATAAGCAGCCACAGCAGGGGACTTTATTTATTTTTGCAAAGGCTGCTCAAGGCTCTCCTATGCCGCTAGCGGTTGTTAAACTTAATGAATACAATTTTCCGCTCACAGTGCAACTCACTGATGCTAATGCAATGGTTGATGGGTTAAACTTATCAAGTGCAAAAGATATTGTGATTACAGCGCGGATCTCAATAGATGAGTCAGTTATGCCAAGTAGTGGTGAGTTAGAGGGTCACTCTGAGGCACTGCAACGTGAAAACGTAAGTGACTACCAACTTCAAATTAATACATTAATACCTTAAGGACAGTAGATGTTAAAGCATAGTTTTACTTTTTTATGTTTATTGGTGCTAGCCGGATGTGCACAAGTGCCAGAAAACAAAGTTGATGAGCGAGACCCGCTGCAAAGCATTAACCGTCCATTGTACGACTTTAATATGGACATTTTAGATGCTTATATTTTACGCCCTGTCGCTGTAGGGTATGTAGAAGTAACCCCTGTACCTGTACGCAATGGTATTGTTAACTTTACCGATAATATTAGTGCGCCTGTTGATATGATAAACGCGGGGCTGCAAGGTAAGGTGGGTAACGCAGGCGTGAGTTTAGCGCGTTTTTTAGTTAACTCTACGGTAGGCGTATTTGGTATTTTTGATGTTGCAAGCTCATTAGGACTTGAGCTTGTAGATGAAGATTTTGGCCAAACATTGGGCGTGTGGGGTGTTGGCGACGGCGCATATATTATGTTGCCAGCAATGGGACCGACAACGGCACGCAACTTAACAGGCGATGTAGTCGATAACTTTGTGTTACCAGAAATAGCGCTGACTACGCCGCAAACTATTTTGGTGTTTGCGCTAAAAGCGGTTGAAGCTCGTGCGGCACTTATCCCGCAAGAAGGCCTACTTAATGACTCACTTGACCCGTACTTGTTTGTTAAAGACATATACTTTCAGCGTCAGCTTTATGAGCTATACGATGGCAACCCGCCAATTAAAGAAGAGCCTGAAGACTTTGATGAAGACTTCTTAGAAAGCTTATAAATAATAGCCATAAAAAATGCCAGCAATTGTTGGCATTTTTTTTATGTGTAATTTGAGCTTAAATAAACGAGCACGTGTTTATTATTCTTTAACCATCAGCTGCATTTGCTCATTTACCCAGGTTAGGGCGTCATGGTATGCATTGGCCACTTCTTCGCCTAAATTTAACTGTTTAGCAATTTCATTAGCGGCTTCCCAGTCTGCGTGCTCATAAAACTTAACCAAGTTTAGATACTGAGCAAGCAGGCCTTCGTCGTTTAAGAGCGCAGCTTTAATCTCTGCAGAAAGCGGAAGCTTTTGCATAACGCTTTCCATGGTTTCATCTAAAATGGCATCCATAAGCGACATCATGCCGGTTAAAAAGGCCATACCGGTGTCTTTAAACTGGCCATGTGAAATAGCAAGTAGTTCGCCAAAGCGTGCACGCGTTAGCGAAAGCCTGATTAGCTCTACGGGTTTATCCGCCGATACTTGCGCTGCAAATAGCAAAGATAACAGCTTTTTAATTTCGTTAGCGCCAAGTACGATGAGTGCTTGTTTAATTGTGTTTATTTCTGCTCTGCGTGCAAACGCAGCTGAGTTTGAATAACGCAATAACTTGTATGATAGATTTACATCACGTTCAAACACATCGGTGATCTTTTTAAGATCCATTTCAACAGATGAGGTTTCGTAAAGTAGCTCTGCTAATGCCATTTCTGATGGTGGCAGTGCTTTACTTTGTACCATTTCAGGCTTTGAAAAAAAGAACCCCTGAAAATACTCAAATCCAAGCTCAAGGGCTAAGTTATAAGCCTCATAGGTTTCTACTTTTTCAGCTAAAAGCTTGATGTGTGGATAGGCTTTAATATCGTTAATTATGGTTTTTATTGCACTTTCGTCAGTGGTTAAAAAGTCTATTTTTATAATATTGATAAACGGGTAAAAATGGCGCCATACAGGTTGGTGAACATAGTCATCTAGTGCCAGTGTATAGCCTTTTTCGTTTAGGTCTTTGACTATAGCGAGTAAACGCTTACCTGGTTGCACTGTTTCAAGGATTTCTACAACAACCGTCTCTTTCCCTAACATCGTAGGGTAACCTTTTAATAAAGTTTCCAGAGTAAAGTTAATATATGCGGGTTTGTTATCAGTCAAATCCTCTAAACCAAAATTAAATTGACTCCCTTCGATTAGCTTCGTGGTTGCTTCGTCACCGTCTATGTCTGGAAATACATTATCCACGCCATCACGAAATAATAACTCGTATCCAACAAGCCCCTTTTCGCGGTCTAAAATAGGTTGACGTGCAGCATAAAAATACATAAATAGTTCCGTACAAATTAATAATAAATAGCAATGGCTATAATATATGGTAAAACGTTCAAAATAGCATTAGGTAATTATTATTGATTTAATGAATTGTTATTAAAAATTAGCTATATATGTAAATAAATTTACCATATATTGGGTGTTTGAGGGTTAAATAGTCAATAAGGCTGTTTTTTGTTCACTTCAGTGTAACAAGTTGGAGTTATCACCTTTAAGCATGATATAGTCAAGACGGATGGTTTTTACCCCAATAGTGTCTTTATTATAATATTTTAAGAGTCATTATTAGGATTAAAAGCCTGTTTTATACAACTTTGTGGAGGCGAATTTGGAAACAGGAATGATTATTTCACTGGCATTGTATTTTGTAGTCATGCTTGGCATTGGACTTTATGCATACAAACAGTCTACAAGTGATGTATCGGGTTATATGCTGGGTGGGCGTAGCTTATCTCCAAGTGTTGCAGCATTATCTGCTGGCGCATCGGATATGAGCGGTTGGATTCTAATGGGGTTACCCGGCGCAATGTTCGTTACTGGCTTTAGTAGCACATGGATAGCAATTGGTTTGGTTATTGGTGCGTGGTTAAACTACTTTTTAGTTGCGCCTCGTTTGCGTGTTTACACTGAAAAAGCAAGCGATTCAATCACCATTCCCGACTACTTCTCTAATCGTTTTAATGATAAATCAAACCTTTTACGTGTAGTTTCTGCGGTAGTAATTATTGTTTTCTTTACGCTTTATACATCATCGGGCGTTGTAGCAGGCGGTAAATTGTTTGAAAGCTCATTTGGCTTAAGTTACGAAATGGGTTTATACATCACCACTGGTGTTGTTGTTTTATATACCTTATTTGGTGGCTTTTTAGCTGTTAGCTTAACGGACTTTGTGCAAGGCTGTATTATGTTTATCGCCTTGATACTTGTACCAACTGTTGCTTACTCTTTATTAGAGCAACCGCTAGAGTCGACGCTTCATAGTGTTAATCCAGATATGCTTAATTGGATAGGCGCAGGCTCTGCACTAGGTATTATTTCGGCAATGGCATGGGGCTTAGGCTACTTTGGTCAACCTCATATTATTGTGCGTTTTATGTCTGTGCGCAGCGTAAAAGACATGCCAACGGCTCGCCGTATCGGTATGACATGGATGATAGTTGCAGCGATTGGTGCTGTGGGTACTGGTTTATTTGGTGCCGCGTATACATACGAAAACAACATTGTTGTTGACGACCCTGAAACCATTTTCTTAATTCTTTCTGAATTATTATTCCACCCATTAATTGCTGGTTTTTTATTGGCGGCTATTTTAGCTGCAATCATGAGTACTATTTCTTCTCAGTTACTTGTTAGCTCAAGCTCATTAACAGAAGATTTTTATAAAACGTTTTTACGCAAAGAAGCAAGCGACACTGAGCTTGTTACTGTAGGGCGCGTTAGTGTTGCTGCGGTTGCACTGTGTGCGATTTACTTAGCGTATGATAGAGACAGCTCAATATTAAGCTTAGTAAGTAATGCATGGGCAGGTTTTGGTGCGGCATTTGGCCCACTGGTTCTATTTAGCTTGTACTGGAAACGCATGAACTTTGAAGGCGCTCTAGCAGGTATGATTGTAGGTGCTGGTACGGTTCTGTTTTGGATTTACTCACCATTTATGATTGATGGGCAAAGCTTAAGCAGTTACATGTACGAAATTGTACCTGGCTTTATTTTGGCAAGTATTGCAATTGTAGTGGTAAGTTTAGCGACGAAAGAACCAGCGCAAAACATTACTTCGCTATTTGATGAAGTTGAAAAGGAACTTTAATTAAATAGCGTACTATAAGTATAAAAAAAGCCACCAAAATTAATTAGGTGGCTTTTTTATTGCTCGTGTTTTATTGAGACACCATAATCAATAGTTATTTAGCGGGTAATACAGTACTTTCTACGCTGCCAAAGCCAATACGTGCAAAGCCTTCTCTTTCACACCAGCCGCGCATAATTACGTTATCGCCATCTTCTAAAAAGCTGCGTTGCTCACCATTACTCAGGGTTATTTTTTCTTTTCCACCACGAGAAAGCTCTAATAAAGAACCCGCTTCTTCATGTGTAGGGCCTGACTGCGTACCTGAGCCGAGCATGTCACCGGGCATAAAGTTACAGCCATTTACTGTGTGATGAGCCACCATTTGCGCCACTGTCCAGTATGAATGTTTAAAGCTTGAGGCAGAGACCTGCGTGGGTTGGTGGTTTTCATCACGCATTTTTTGAGTCTGAATTTTAACATCCATTTGAATATCAAACGCACCTTGCTCGCGGTTAGCTGCAGATTCTAGGTACGGCATTGGTTGCGGGTCGTTTTCATCACGTGTCCACGCCGTTCTAAAAGGCGCCAGTGCTTCAGTGGTAACAATCCAAGGCGATACGGTTGAGGCAAAGTTTTTAGCTAAAAACGGACCTAATGGTTGGTATTCCCATGCTTGTAAATCTCGTGCCGACCAATCGTTAAATACACAAAAACCAAATACATGGTTTTCAGCGTTTTCAATGGCGATAGCATCACCCAGTGCATTACCTTTGCCTAAGTAAATGCCAAGCTCTAACTCATAATCTAGGCGTTTACATGGGCCAAATGCGGGGGTATCTGCATCGGGTGCTTTAGTTTGCCCTTTAGGGCGGTGAAACATTTGCCCCGATACATCAATAGATGATGAGCGACCATGATAGCCAATCGGCACCCATTTATAGTTTGGTAAAAGCGGGTTATCAGGGCGGAATAAGCTGCCAACGGCCGTTGCATGGTAAATTGAGGTATAAAAGTCAGTGTAATCACCAATACGACATGGCAGTGAAAACTCTATATCAGCTTGCGCAATAAGGGTACTTTGCATGTCTTTTTGTTGCTGTGCGCCTTCGCGTAATGCCTTTGAAAGCGCTAAACGAAGTGCTGACCAATACTGACTACCTAAACCCATAAATGTATTTAGTGTTGATTCGCTTGCTGCATCAAGGGCTGTTTTAGCATCACCTGTAAAAATGTTTAAGCGGCTCAATTTTGCTAAATCAATAACCTGATCGCCAATAGCAACCCCGCCTCTGAATTCCTCATTTGTGTTTTTAGTACGAAATTCTGCAAAAGGTAAATTTTGAATCGGGAAGTCACAGCCTTTAATATTGGCCGACTCTACCCAGCTGGTTATATTAATGTCGTGGGTTTCGTTAATTTGGCTCATTACTTATCCTTTAGGTTTGATGTGAGGTGCATGTATTTATTTAAGCATACTTGTAACTTGCACCCTACTTTTTAAATATTAAAACGACAAAAAGCAGCGAAGATCGCTGCTTTTAATTTACTCAAAAAAAGTTATAAAACGCCGCGACGCTCTTGGTCTCGCTCAATTGACTCAAACAATGCTTGGAAATTACCTTCACCAAAACCACCGTCATCTACACGCTGGATCATTTCTATGAAAATAGGTCCAAATAAGTTTTTAGAGAAAATTTGTAATAGGTAGCAATTTTCACTTTGGCTATCGACTAATATTTGATGCTCGCGAATTTTTTCTTTGTCTTCTGCAACCCAAGGCACACGGTCAAAAATAGTGTCGTAGTACTCAGGAATAATGTCTAAAGTAGCAATGGTCGACTTATCAAGCTTATCAAGCGAGCTTACTAAATCGTCAGTTAAAAACGCGAGATGTTGTACACCAGGACCATTATATTCGCCTAAGTACTCATCAATTTGGTTGTTGTTATTGCCTTTACCTTCATTAATAGGAATTGAGAAGGTGCCACAGGGTGATTTAAGTGCATACGATAGCAACGCTGTTTTTTGCCCTTTAATATCGAAGTAGCGTACTTCTGTAAAACCAAACACGTCTTTGTAAAAGTTTGCCCATGTTTCCATAGTGCCTTTATAAACGTTATTAGTTAAGTGATCTATACGAATAAAGCCTTTATCTTGAACTACATTTGGAGATGATAAATCTTCAAAGTCAGACTCATAAATAGACCCTTTATCACCAAATTGCTCAATAAAGTAAATTAGGCTGTCGCCAATACCGTAAATTGCGGGATAAGGTAAGTCTTTATGGGTAGAATCGGTTGCGGGTTTTGCACCCCTTGCCACAGCTGTTTCAAATGCATGCTGTGCATCGTTTACGCGCCAACCCATAGAGCAAATTGCTGGTCCATGACTTTTTGCAAATTCAGCAGAAAAGCCATCACGTTCGTTATTTAGTAAAAAGTGAATGTCGTTTTGGTTGTAGTAGACAATATCTTTGCCTTTAAATTTTTTTAATTTTGAAAAACCAAAATCAGTAAACACTTTATCCATGTAGTCTGCATCAGGTGTTGCGTATTCAGTAAACTCAATACCAACTAAACCTAGTGGATTATTTGCTTCACTCATTTTTATTACTCCTGCAATAAATATTGCTACTGCGATTATGTGTTGTTGTCGTGTTGAGCTAGATAATCAACTAGATTTTGGATTTGGGGAAGAGGGGGGGCAGATTTAGCATTTGAGTAAACTGTAAATTTAATAAGACGTTTAATGGGTCAGTAGGTTTATACCTTACGCTTTAGCGTAAACAAGTATAAATTAGCTTGATAATTTTAGTTTATTAAAGTTTAAGGTGCTGATTTAAATAAATAAAAAAGAGGTTTTATAAAAATAAAACCTCTTTTAAAAATGTGGTTACGTATTGTTTTTTGTACTTAATTGTTTACACTTTGTGTGCGATTGTTAAAAAACGTGTTGCGCTGCTCGAGCCAAAGGTTAGGTTTTACCGTGGGTGCTGCTTGGTAATGGCGCTCAATAGCTTGGTTTAATACCCGTGTTGTAGGGGTAAACGTAAGCTTTGATTGAGCGCTGCCCATGCTTTTAATTTCGTCTCGACTCAGGGCGCGCCCAGCATATAAAAGGGCGTTTAAATAACCAGGTACTGTTTCAAAGTTGTTATCTGTAAAGAGTAAAACAGCTGATGTTAATGCCCAGGTGTTATTTATTTCACCGTCTTCTTTAACACCAGCAAGCTCGCCGTCAATGTACACTTCAAATACCCCATTGCTGGGGGCGGTATAAAATACAAATGCTACACGGTGCCAGTTTTCAGGCTCTGTTTGCCCAAAATAACCACTATCACTGGTTGATTTACCGTAACCGCCCGTTGGGTCGATAAACATATCGGCATCATCAGTGAGGTAATCTTGTGTGTTTGCTTGCATAATAGCGCGATAAATATCTTTACCTTCTTCAGGCCAGTATAAGTCCATTACTAAGGTGTAGTCAGAGACCATGCCTTCGCTTGCATAATCACCATTGGCAGGTGTATTGAGGGTTATTAATAGCCCCTCAGTAGGCGCGTGGCGTGAAAACGCCATTACCCCGGAGCTGCCATCAGCAAAATCAGAAATACCAAGCGCTTGCGTGGTACTATATTGAGTTTCCTCAGGGCCCCAGTTTGTTTGCTCAGGGTCAAAGTAGCTTAATACCGAAGGACCATAATCTGGTGTTAAAGGGTTGTTAGCATCGTCAAAATTCCACACTGTGATGTTGTTTTGTTCATCACATGAAAAGAGTCGATTATCGGTATCTAGGTATAGGCATTGGCTGGTTCTAAAGCGCGCATATTGATCAAGTAACCACCATGCTTCGTCAATGGCTTCTACGTTTAAAAAGTTGACGCCATTAAAAAATAATTCAGGATTAAGCGCTGCGCCTTTAAATAAAGCAACTTGATAGGTGCTCGACGCTTGTATATCGTCTGGTTTGAGTAAAAACCAATCGGGTTGACTGGCAAACATGGTGTTTAAATCGCTCCCAGTAACCGTTACGCTATATAACGAATTAAAGCCGGGTGTGTTAGAGGGCTGGCGCTCAACATAGTAGGCTTTATGAAAGTCTTCTTGTGTTACAGCCCCTGGTGTCCACCTTGTTTGTACTAACTCAGGGTTGAGCAGGGCGGCCGTTATATCACTAGCATGGGCTGCAGCTAATGCCGTTATTTCTGCAAGCTCGATACTACTTGGGTAATTTTCAGAAATAGCAATTTCTGTGTTTGCATCGGGCGCATAACGCCCCATAATTTCGTCGATGGCACGTTTTGTTGCTTCATCACGTTCGCTAACGCTGTCAGTTTCAATGGTGCTGTAAGCTATCGTTGGCGATGTTTTATCTTGCAGATTAAATGTCAGGGTAACATCGGTAATGCCTTTGGCATAAAAATCTGGCTGAATAACCACAGCGCCGTTCTCGAGCGTATTATAACTTTCTCCGCCATGAGTATGGCCGCCTAATACTAAGTCTATACCGCTTACATCGGTTGCCATATCAATATCTAAGCCTTCACCTAAATGGCTTAGCATTACCATATAATCAACGTCGTCTTGA
This sequence comes from Pseudoalteromonas sp. P1-13-1a, assembly GCF_001401875.1. Lineage (NCBI taxonomy): Bacteria > Pseudomonadati > Pseudomonadota > Gammaproteobacteria > Alteromonadales > Pseudoalteromonadaceae > Pseudoalteromonas > Pseudoalteromonas sp. P1-13-1a. The sequence continues at coordinate 54,626 of NZ_LKDV01000022.1, forward strand.
TACTGGCTTACTATACTTTGCGCTATTTGTTGCCACTGCCAGCTCATTTTAAATTGTTGGATAAAATCTGGAATAGGCTCATCATCTATCGGCTCATCTAGTTCGTTCCATGGTACAGAGGTCATGCCGAATACGCCCAAGGTCACACAGCCCACTTGTACTTTAGCGAAGCCTACAGCGGCAAAATCTTGTAATTGTTCACCTTCGTAGCGCGTATTGCTGGCAAGCACAATGGCATTGTCATCTTGTGAATAGCTTAATAATTTTTCAGGTCCCCATGCATAGTCGTGATTACCTACCACACGTAAATCAAACTGCATGGCTTTAATGGCCTCTTCTGTAGCGCTACCTTGTGATAGTTGCTCAGCAACCGTGCCTTTTTCGTAGTCATCACCCCCGTTGGTAAACAGGGTATGCGGCGTTTGTGCAAGTACTTGGTTGTAGTAGGCTTTTATGCGGCTAAAGTATTGCTCTTCATAACCGAATCGAGCATGTAAGTCGGCAACGTGAATAAACCTTACTGATTGCTCTGTTGCCGTGCTGTCACACGTTGGGCCAATAGCAGCAAAGGCCTCTTTACGCTGCATCATTATAGCGAAGGTACCCAGAGCTGTTACTTGTGCACTGACAAAGCCATCTTCAACAAAAGAGTTATCAATAACCGCCCAGCCATCGCCAGATTGTTTAGCAATAAATAGCTGGCCACCTAATTGGTAATCATCAGGTATTTTTATGGCGATCGTAATTGGGTTGCTAAAGGAAAGCGTACTTGGGGTCAGTAGGTGTATATCTGAGATAATATTTAACAGTGCATTGGCATCATCTAATACTGTTTTTTCGTAGGTAAGCTCAGTACTTTGAGAAACAGCATTGGCGGGTACAGTCAGCAAAAAACTTCCTTCATCAAGGCTGACATCTAAACCGGTAGTTGTAGATACGGTTAACTCGCTTGGCTCTGGCTCGACTGGATCGTTAGGGTTAGTTGTCACTTGATCGTCTGAACCACCACAGGCAGATAATAAAAAAATACAAAAAATTAAAAATGGGGTGCGATATAAAGTTAACAAGCGCATGTACTGCGTCCCTGAGACAAGTTAAAAATTAATCAGCAGATAATAGCAGTTTACAGCGAGGTGATATAGAAGTTTGAGAAAATTTCCCCCATAGCGGCTATGGGGGAAATTATAAGTAGTATTACGCGTAATTAAACGTGCAATATTATGCGGTTTTTTCTTCCAGACCTTGTTTTTCCCATACTTTCGCTTTAAAGCTCATTAGTACTAAAACAATACCAACACCAATGCTAAATAAGGCAATTTGTAAATATAAGTTAGGGATTTCTTGAACGTTATTCGGATCAAAGTTACCCGCAAGTATACCCGAGATAACATTACCAATAGAGTAGGTTAATACAAATACACCCATTAACTGACCTGTATAACGGCGAGGTGATAATTTGCTTACTGCACTTAATGCTACAGGGCTTAAACAAAGCTCACCCACTGTATGTAAAAAGTAAGTAGTAACAAGCCAATAAGGCGCCACTTTTAAGCCTTCAGCAGCGTACTGAGCAGCCATAAACATGACTAAAAAGCCAGAAGCCATAATAATCAAGCCAAGTGCACATTTAACGCTGTAAGTAGGTGATATCATTTTTTTAGATAAATTAATCCAAAGCGCTGCAAAAAATGGTGACAGTACAATAATAAACAGTGAGTTTAAAGATTGAAACCATGTAGTTGGAATTTCAAACGTACCGATAAGGCGGTCTGTGTAATCACGAGCAAATAGGTTAAGTGATGAACCCGCTTGTTCAAAACCAGACCAAAAACACGCAGAGGCAACACACACTAAAAATAGTGCCCACATTCTTTGTTTTTCTTCACCAGTTAAATTGCCTTTAAAGTAAATAAGGCCAAAATATACAAAAAATATAACAGTAAATATAACGGCTGTGTAACCAGCTACAACCGACGGGTTTATGGTAATAACACCCGTCATAGCGGCTACTGTAACGCCAGTAACAACAGCAACAAACAATGCTATAGCGCCCCATGTACGAGATGCGCCTTTAGCGCTTAATGGGTTGGCCGGTAATGCGCTATGCTCAGGAAGGTTGCTAAGTGTGCGCTTATATTGGATTAAACCAATAGCCATACCCACAGCAGCTGCACCAAATGCCCAGTGCCAGCCTACATTTTCCATAAAGTAACCACATACGTAGTAACCTATTAGCGAGCCCAAGTTAATACCCATGTAGTATATAGCGTAACCGCCATCACGGCGCTCATCAGCATCGCTGTATAGCTGACCTACCATTGCGCTGATATTTGGTTTAAGTAAACCAGTACCAGTAGCTACAAATATTAAACCAATAAAAAATGAATACTCATGAGGCACGGCCAAAATAATATGGCCACACATGATGATGATACCGCCATACCACACGGCTTTTTGGCCACCGAATAATCTATCGGCAAGCCAACCTCCTGGCAGGCCTAAAAAGTATACTGCACCTGTGTATAAACCGTATATTGCAGCTGCTGATGCAACAGTAAAGCCTAAGCCTTCTTGTTGTAAGCTTGCTGTCATAAACAATACGAGCATTGCTCGCATGCCGTAGTAACTCATACGTTCCCACATCTCAGTGAAGAACAATGTTGAAAGTCCTTTAGGGTGGCCAAACCAACCGCTATCTGGAGCTGAACTCATATTTACTTCCTAACTTTAAGAATTGTTGTAATGGCCTTATAATTTTTTGCTTTAGCTGTTTTGTGCCATGGGGCACTAATACCAATCTGCATTAATACTTAATCATTTTCAGGGGTTAAACGTGTCGTTATCTGCGTTAAAAAATTCTCATTTAGAACAACTAAATAGCGAATTTTTTGCCTAGTTATCAACACGTTTATCCATCCTCAAAATAGATCACTTAATTATGCGGATTGGTATAAAACGCTCGACCATCTGTATATTATTTGTAGCTAAGATAATGATTTGCTAAATGGTAGTAACACCACAAGGTAAGAGACACACCCTTATCCTAGTTACAATTGCGCTCAAGTATACATATACCTTAGTGCGAGGGGAAGCATTCGCGATGTATCACCTTGCGCTGCGTTAAAAGTCTGCATAAGGAACAATTGGGGTGCCAGGGAACTCTAACGTCCCGTACACAGGGTTGAAGTAATAGCGAATATAGAGCTGACCAAAGTTGGGTTCGTAAAAATCAGCACGGTCTATGGCTAAGTAGCCCCCAAAAAACCAATGCGGTGTTATACGGTACTCAAAGCTTCCTTCAAGATTGTATGAAACGCCTGCGCTGTCATCACCTGCAAATACTGGATCAACTCCAGTGATAAGCTCTCTGTCGTATGCCTGTAGTTGTAAATCAGTGTCATTGGGGTAAAAGTCAATCGCTTGGGTTTTCGTTTGCGAGTACGATATACCTGTTTTTAAGCGATAAACAAAATCATCGCCCCAGCGCGCATCGTAGCTTAAAGGCAGTGACAACCCAACGTAGTTTTGTGGGCTATAGTAACCGCCGTGACCCCATGTTTCTTCACTTAAATTATACTGATACGCCCAATGCAATAGGCTTGCGCCGACAGTAAATTCGCGTTCTTGATTGCTAATAACGCGATAATACGACCCACCCATAACTCTATAGCGTTGGTTATCTTTAACATTTTGACCTTTATAAAGTGTAAAGTCGGCGCTTGACCAAAAGCCCCAATCGCCACCTAAATCATGAGATAGATTGGCCGTTAGGCCAGTTGAGCGCACGCCGCCCCAAATTTCACCGGTATTTACATCCTCAAGGCCAGCATAAGAGAGCACAGAGCTAGTTACAGGGCGTTTTTCGAGCTCTAGGCTATAGCCAAAATCGCCAATGCTGTTTGCGTAGTTTACACCCCATACTATGTCTTCAATCAAAAAGCCAAGTGGGGTAGTACCCACATTAACACGCCAATTTTCATTTTGCCATCCAATACCTATATCGACCCCATCTTGCTCAGGGCTAACCTCATCAATGCCGCAGGTAAATATACACAGTGCACCTTGGCCGTAGCGGCTTCCAGCAAATTGCTCATCAAAGCGCGTTGTTTGTGCACTGATGCTAGTTGGATCTATTTTAATAAACCCTTGACCTTGCCAAAGTGGAAAATAGGCCTCAATAGGGACTAAGCCAGCGCCAAGCGTCGCTTCGCTTTCTGTACTTGTTTGGCCACTAAAGTTAACCCCAATGGCAATGTATGCTTGGTTTTTGCTTTGCTCATTTATAAGCTCGCGTTTAGCACCATTTATATACCACGCGTCATTTTCATCTATACGCGCAATTTGTTTGTAAAACGATTCATCGTTTAGGCCTTGCTCGCTCGATAGTGTTTTTAAATACCATTGCTTAGCTTGGTCTTGCTCATTAAAGTTTCGGGCAACTTCAGCGCCCAAATAACTAAGCTCTTTATCATTGGGTGATTTAGCTATTAATTGATTGGCTAAAGCTAACGCATCACCTGCGTAATTAAAGTCATTTAACGATGCCATAATTTGGCGCTGTAAATAGGCCTGTTGATCATCTGTTTGCGCTATTGCACGCTCAGTCACTTCTTTTGCTTGAAAGTCGTTACCTAATTCTCTATGAGCTTTTGCTATTGCTAGCATAGCTTGAGGGTCAATTGGCTGATTGTTTTTTAGTTTTTGTTGATAAACAATAATTGCCGACTCACGCTGCTCAAGGGTTAAATTAGCATTAATTAATGCCGTAGTAGTTGCGGGGGTACTAGGGTACTTTTGATCAAGCTGGTTAAGCTTAGCTAATAGTTCGCCACCTTCGTAATACTCATTAATATATGTAGTGTATAAATTGACGTACTGCTCTATTTCGCCAGTACTGGCATTACTAGGTAAACTGTAATTGGTAAACCATTGCTCTACAGATGGGCGCTCATTTTGCTCGAGTAGCCATTCTCCATACAGCATATGCCAATAAGGTGATAAAGAAGGCTCAGTATTTAATGCATCATTAATTAACTTTATAGCGTGTTTTTTCTCATCTATTTGATACCAGCTACGCGATAGCTCGGCTTTCATTACGGGTGTTAAATTTTGCGCTTCTAAATTACTTAAATGAAAAATAGCCGTGGTTCTATTTTTGCTATTTAAGTGGCGCTCACTTTGTCTGAGAGATTCGTTCAGCCTAAGCTGTTGCTCAAGCGTAATTATGTCGTCATTTCGCTCATTAACTGGTACATACTCTAAGGTGTTTAAAGCACCTTGGTAATCATCTATTGAGCGCAAAAATAGGGCATGGCTGTAGCGTAACTGTGGATTAAGAGGAAACTGCCAAAGCACATTGTTAAATAACGTTTTTGCCTTTTGCGTTAACCCATTTTGTTGATAAATAAACGCTAAGTCATAATAAAGCCAAGGCTGCTCAGGGGCTAATTCTATGGCCTCTCTTAAAGTCTGCTCTGCAAGTTCTACCTCACCCGAATCGGTGTACTGACGTGCTTTTTCGCGAAGCAGGCTACTCAATGAAGCTACATAAACGGGCTTTAGCTGTGCTTTTTGCGTATCGGATAAAGCATTGTAAAAGTTGATTAACGACTGCTCAGAGTTATCCAGTTCAGCGATTTCTAATAACCCGGTCAAGGCACCATTATTTAAAGGATCACCTTTGAGCACCGTTTGGTATATGGTTGCCGCCTGAGAGTAGTTACCTTGTGCGAATTGTAATAGCCCTCGGTTATACAAAACAGTAGCAGGGTCTTGTTCTAAGGTCTTGGCTAAATCTAGCTTTAGCTTGGCTGTTTTAAATTCACGCTCGTTTATAGCTTCTTTTGCTTGACGGATATAAAGCCAAAATTTAGCTGTAGTAGCTAACGCTTTTAATGTTTCGCGCTCAGCAAAATCGGCAGTGTTACTTTGCGCCCGCGTAAAATAATTATATGATTTTTGGTTTTCACCCATTCGCAGGTATAAGATGCCAAGGCTGCGCATAATCGCGCCATCTTTTGGGCGCCCTTTGAGTGCTTCCAATAAAATGGGCTCTGCGGCAGCTAACTTGTTTTTTTCAAGTAATGCTTCTCCTTTCACCCATAACTGATAGTGCGGATTAGCTAATAGCTTTTGTCGCGCTTTAAGATCTTTTTTGAAATCTTGATACTGTAGCTCACCTTTACTACTGAAAGGGTACACAGTGAAGTAGCGCTGAAATTGCTTATCAGTAGCGCTGTTTAATTGCATGTTAGATAGAGCACCTAACCAAATCGCTTCTACTTCATTACTATAACGAGAGGTAGCGCCATATTTGCTTAAAAGAGATAACGCAGTGTCATCAGTCGGGTTACTTCTGAGTAAGTGGCGAGCGTATGGGATATCTATAGCACCAATGCTTTCATAGGTGCGTAGCAGCCTTTCGTAACCTTTTTTTACATTTTGCCATTGGCTTTGATCTTGTGCATACCAACTTAAATGCTCTAACTCAAACGCTAGGCTTGGATAGGCATTTTTAAAAAGAGAATTGTAAATTAAGCGTGCTTGTTCAAAGCGACCCGCACGGGCAAGTAATTTAGCTTGCTGTATGTCCGCTTTATCTTCATTTTCTAATCTAGCAACTAATCGTAATTGCTCTATACAAGGGTGAACTTGTGTATTGCTATTATCTATTCTTCTTAATATTTGATTTGCTTCCCCCGCTTTGCCATTGGCAAATTCATAGCGAGCAAGCGCACACTGACTTTCTATGCGATTAGGCGCTATTGCCAATAGCTTTTGTAAGCTATCGGCAACTAAGTCTTTATTTTCTTGTACTTCACCAATGTTGATTTGGCTTAAAAGCCACTCAACAGAGCGTGTATCAATGTCATTATTTGTTTTAGCATGTACACTTGCGCTGACTGCTAACGTACAAACAACAGCCCATTTTAGCGACATTCAGTGCTCCACATTGGCTTGAGCGTCCCGTCTGCTGATATTGAAAAGCGTTTATTAAGTGCGCTACTACCAAATAGATTTAATACACTGTCGTAGTAGCGAGTTCGTGTAAATGATTTATCGACCATCAACTTTTGTTGAATAGCCATAACCTGCGAATCATCCCCTTTTTCTTTTAGCATTGGCAATAGGGCAGCATTAAAACCAACTGGGCCACGCTTTTGGGTTTTGCCAGAGCTTGCATAAGTGTTTAAAGGCACATAGCCGCGGCTGTTTATAGCCTCTAAAAAAGGACTAAATTGTTCGCTTAGCTGCGTTTTGTAAGGGGCATCCTCTGCCATCATACTGGCCCATAAGTAAACCCGAATGGCATTGTAGCTGCCTAAGTCAGTTGCTTTATTATTATGATAAAAGCCTTTTGCAGGGCTATACATTACCCAATCAGGACTAACGCCGTTTTTAGCGGTGTCTAAAATAAGCTTGGCAGACGCTTCATGGAGTTGCTGCCACGGGGAATTGGGGTATAGTTTGCTAAACTGCTGATAAATAAACAACGGAGAATAGCTAGGGTTAAGTTTGTAGGTGTTATTTTCAAACTCAAACCCAGCCGGTGCGGGTAATAAAGTCAGCCCTAAACCAGAGATATAAGCGGTTTCCTCTCGCATAATACGCTGCGCTAATACGGCAGCTAAAATACTATAACGGCGTTCATCCCATAAGATGGCTGCTTGCGATAAACTATATGCTATCCATAAATCAGAATCTGATGCTGGGTTTGAGTCTAAAATTCCAGTGGTGTCATTACCTGTTTTGCCCCATTGCCAAGCAGGTAAACGTGTACTTAAATCACCTTCAGAGAGGTGCTCTTGCGTCCAGTCTAAAATAGTATCAAACGCAGCTTTATCATTTGCCACTAGCGCAAAAAATAGCGCGTATGATTGACCTTCTGAGGTGGTAATATTTTGCTTTGAGCCTAAGTCGATAACGCGCCCTTCATCACTAACAAAGTGGTTTTTAAATACTTGCCATCCTTGCCAGGGCTCGCACTGCTGTGTTTGCGCTGATACAGAAAAACTAAAAAATGTGACTATTAATAATGCACGGTTAAGTAATGTCATTATTCATCTCCTTCAGCTAAACGTTTATGGGTAAGTGCTTGCAGTAATCGCCATAAAATAAATGAGATCAATAACAGCGTTAATATCGAAAGTAGAGCTAAAATAAACGGGTGGTCAGACAAATGGAACCACACCAGTGTATGTACAGGAATATGGCCTACAAAGTATTGCTCATCAGTTTTTATGGTTTTAACACCTTGTGAGTTTATAACTGCGGCACTGCCTTTTAATTGACTTAATGTTTGTGAGTCCATAAGGGTTTTATCAATTAAGCCAAAAGCTTTTTCGGTAGTTGCATTGAGTGACACGACAGAGCGCTCAGAATCAAAAGGAGATTGATACGCTGTAATGACCGCCATATCACCACTGCTTTTTACACTTACTTGGATTTTGTCGGGCGTTTGCTCATCGTATGCACCGTTATAGATTGCCTGCTTTATTTCGCGCTGATTATTATTTAAAAGTACATTTGTTTGCACATCTTCATCTAGTTGTTGTGCTGTGTTATTAGGCTTTGCAATAACTAGAATATCTTTATCGTCTAAGTCAACGTTCTCATTTAAATGGGCAACGGCCATTCTATGGGTTGGGTAACCTGTTATAGCACCAAAATGTCCAGTAAGATTAAACAGTAACGTTAATGCTTTTGCAGAAGGTTGCTGATCAACAAGTACAAGTGTTTGTTGTAAGTCGGCATATTTAGTGTAAGGGAAACCACTATTAGCAAATACGTTTAAATCCGGTAGGGCAATGTAATGATCAAAACCACTTACATCAATGTGTGAATTACCATCAATAACACCAAACTCACCACCTGGCGGCGCTATCGCACATTCACCTTTTTTCAATACCGCAAATCTAAAATCAAAGTTTAGCTCGTTCCGAGTGGCTAAGTTGATGCCATTCAGTGAAAAGTTTTCTGCGTTTTGTGTGGTATCAGTATTGGCTATAAGTGGCAATAAGGTTTTTGTAGTATTAAGTGTAGAGTCGTCATTATCTAGCAAGTATCCACTAATAAACTTTTGATTAATCAACATATTCAATCGAGAGTCTAAAGACTCGCTCTCGGGCGTGCTGCGATACTGTAATGTGATGGGGATGCCTTTTTCGCGCCAGGTAAATAAATCGGGTGCAAAGCGCACGTTTAATTTCACGGGCCCGTTATTTAACCCCTGTGCTTGTAGTTGGGTATCAAAATCGATTAGTTCGTCAAAATGTACCGCTCTATCACCGCGTAACCAACGTGGGGCGTCGTAAGGCTTACGAAGCGGGAGTTGATTAATTGCTTCTATGCTTGCAGTCCTACCTGTCATTACTTTGTGCCCGAAAGCTAACCCAGTAACGGCTGTTTTTAAATCATCTTCATCACGACCCAAAATAAGCAACATTTTGCTGTATCTATGCAGTGGGTTTGAAATAATCTCAACGGTTGGCTTTTCAACATCTGGGTAATCTTTTAAAAAGTCAGGCTTTGAATCGTTGGTAATAAAAACTACGCTGTGCGTATCTAATGATTTATTAATGACTACCGGGAAATCAGCACCGCGCCAGTCAGCTTGTGCGCCAAACCAACTAGATAAAGTGGCTGCCGCTTCAATCGTTTTGGTGTTAGGTGTTTTTGCAAACACAAACGGTAAGCTTAACTTATTATAATCTTTGGCATCAAAAAAAGGCGCTGGTAAATATTCCAAACGACTATCTATTGCTAATTGCTTTTGATTAAGTGTGATATTGCTCGATTTATTAATTTCGGTCCAAATAGAGCGGCTAAAGTAGTCTTGGCAACGTAAATCATAATAGCCCACAAGCTCAAAGCGTACTTGGTTGTAGTCTTGTACATATTTAGCATTGAGTTTAAGGCTATGATTAACCGTATTTTTAACTACACTTAGTTGCTCATTGATGGGCAGTACAGTGACTAAGTTTTCATTAAAATACACTTTTAAATGCGATACGTTAGCAATTAATGATGGCGAGTTTGTGTAAGAAAAATTAAGCTGTAAATCGGTGCTTAATTTATCAATGCGGTTTGTAAAATCCACTCTTGAGTTATTGTTTATGCCATCTAGCTTGTAACCATTAAAACCTAAAGCAGCAAAGTCTAATCGTAAACTAGATACGTTGGCGCTCTCAGGGTAGCCATTTATAAACACAGATTTATCGTGCATTGGCTCAATAGCACATGCCTTATGGGCGCTGCATGTTATAAACAGTATTAGAAATGTATTAAGCAAATTTTTAATCATAATTATTATGCACTATTGGTTTTTTAGGGGTGAAAGAGTTTATATATACAACAATTTTTGTCATTAATTTTACAAACGGTTGTAACGGCTTAGGAGCATGAAACAATAAATTGCTAAATCCTCTTAAACTTGTTTTTTGTACTTCTTTAAAACTATAAGAAGGGCGGTCATGGCGAAAGTTGTTTTGCCAATCAAGCCATGCATCCGCTCTTGAAAAGGTGCATTGTATAAATGCTTTTTGCTTTTCGAGCGAAAGATCTTTTAAGGTTAAGCCTATTTGTTTGTTTCGAGTGTTACAAACATACGTTGTAAACGAAAATTGCTTATTACCGCGGCTCATTAATAGCTCTATTTTATCGTTTACACGGCATAAGTGAGCATGTTCTGTTTCAATGCCCACCCCGTTATCAGAGTAATCAGTTATTTTAACTTTTAACGTATGGCCATTTGCTAAACGCACACCCGCTGGAAAGTGCGCCTTAATACGATGTGATTGCCTTACTTGTCTTGCTTCGGCTGCAACGGCTACCGCAGCGCCTAGAATAATAATATTGTAGATTGCCCACCCCATGCTTATCAGTAAAACGCCCACTTGGCTTGGGTCGCCAAAGCCTAAGCGTAAAATACCTACCAGCATGCCCACTAGGTTTATCAGCAAAAGCACCAAGTAAGGTTTAGATATTCCCCAATCGTAATGTTCTTTATCGTTTAAGCCACCTTTCTCGGTCACATTAAATTTACCCTTATTAGGGTTTATTAACGCAACGGTTGTTGGCTTTAATATGTACCACGCAAGCACAGACTCATACACTTCACCCCAAAAAGAGTAGCGATATTTACCCTGTATGCGCGAGTTGGTCGCTTTTATTTGTATTAACGTAGGCACTACGTAAATAAAAATGGCTAAAAATGGTGCATAAATAATGTACGCATTAAAGTATATAAGCGCTAAGGGGGCGGTTAAAAATACAATCCGCGGAATGCCTGATAAGAAATGCAACATGGCGTTTAGGTAGCATAAGCGCTGAGGTATATCGAGCCCTTTACCTAAAATTGGATTATCGAGTCTAAATATTTGCGCCATACCTCGCGCCCACCGAATACGCTGACCAATATGAGCTGAAAGGCTATCTGTAGCAAGCCCTGCAGCTTGAGGGATATTAATATATGCGGTTTTATAACCGGCACGTTGCATACGCAGAGCAGTGTGGGCATCTTCGGTTACTGTTTCAAAAGCAAAGCCACCAATATCATCCAGAGCTTGTCTTTTTAGTACAGCACATGAGCCACAAAAAAAGGTCGCATCCCACATGTCATTACCGTCTTGAATTAACCCGTAAAAAAGCATGTTTTCATTAGGTATTTGGCTGTGGTTATTCAAGTTACGCTCAAACGGGTCCGCAGAAAAAAAGTGATGCGGTGTTTGCACTAAACATACTTTACTATCTTTTAAAAATTGTCCCATGGTCATTTGTAAAAATGAGCGGGCAGGGACGTGGTCGCAATCAAAAATAGCGATGTAATCACCGTTGGTATAGCGCATGGCGCTGTTCATGTTACCGGCTTTAGCGTGGTTATTATCAGGGCGAGTTAAATAACCGACTCCCACTTTCTGAGCAAACTCTTTAAATTCAGGGCGTTTTCCATCATCAAGAATATACACGTTTAGTTTATCTGCGGGCCAATCAATACTCATGGCTGCAAGTGTGGTTGGCTGCACAACACTCAGTGGCTCATTATAAGTGGGTATGTATACATCAACTGTTGGCCATAAGTCGGTGTTTTCAGGCAACGGAACAGGTTTGCGCTCAAGCGGGTTTATAGTTTGGAAAAAGCCTAAAATAAGCACTAGCCACGCATAGGTTTCTGCCAGCAGCAAGCCTGCGCCCAAGGTAAGTGCTACAGGGTCATCCCAATTAAGGGTTTCTGTGTAGCGCCACCATAAATAACGCGATGAAGTGGTTACCGATAGGGTGATCATTACAATCGTGGCCATTTGCCCTTTTACGCGCTTAAGCCCATAAGCCACTATTAATATAAAACTAATAAACACAGCTTGTGCTTCTAAGCTAAACGGAATGGTGATAAAAATAGCCAGTAAAAACAATATAAAGGCTACAACCACATATTTGATTAGTTTGTTTTGCCAAATCTTAGCGTCAGCCATGGTTTTAAAAGCGCTTTTTTTAGGTCCCTTAGCATTTTTTGACAATAAGCGTTTTAGCATTCGCCCTAGCTTTAAATCAAACCAACGCAACTGTTTAAGTGAGTAGCTTACCCCATTATAAAACTGGTTAGAGAGCCGCTCCCTTACTGAATTTTTTTTGGGTCTGTTTTTAAAAAATAATAAATAAACACTTTGGATGATAAAGCGTAAAATATTTGAATAAATAAACGTACGGTACGGTAAGCGCAGATGCGGGTAGTAATCATATAAAATAAGTTCAAAGTTAATTTTGTGGTCTTTTATATTGATAAACAATGAACTGATTAGCGTAATAAAAGGCATTAAAAAGGCTTCTATTACGTTTACTTTGTGCTGATTAAAATAGCTATGAAACTTAAATAAAATATAACGGACAAGTTTTTCAGTAAATATAATGCTTAACAGTATATATAAAGTACTGTGTATTGGGCGCTTATAAAATAGAGAAAAGCTCATAATTACAAAGCCGACTTACTTACAAGCCAACCGGCAAGCGTTTCAAAGTCATCGTTAGCAACACTGTATGGCGCACAGTTAAGCGCTACATTTCGATAGGCTGTAGACTCTTTAATGACTTCATCACTGTTTATAAAAAAAGGCGCCATAAATGGTAAAGTAGATTGCCACAATGAAAACAGATCAAATTCAAGTGTTGATGCAGAGTTATAACGATTGACTAAAAAAAAGTGTTTCCACTGGTTGTCAGTCTGTTTTAACGTTTGTAGATTTTTGTAAATTAAGCTGTGACAAATAGCATCACAATTAACTATTTCAATTACTATGTCGTTTTTATCTAGGGGGTAATGGGTAATATCGACATGTGCAGGGCAATCGAATAGAAGCCAGGTATCTTTGTTATAATCCAGTTTATTGCAATTGTTAACAAGCTCAAATAACGCTTCACGACTTACGCAATTGTTGCCGAATGGCAAAAATACAATGCCATCACTATCTTGATGAAAGTGCGCTAAAGCGTCCTCAAAACGTTCCTCATTGCTCCAACCCTGGTTGTATTGCCAAGGCAGGCCAAAGTGCAGTCCCAAATCGCTTTTAGAATCTAAATCTATAGCAATCACATCTGAGCCTGATTTTTTTAATACGCAGGCTAAGTTGGCAACCATCGAAGTAGCGCCAGTACCGCCTTTAATGCCTTTTAGAAAAATTCTTTGCAAAGGGTTGTTTACCTGTCGTTTTAATTACACATTACGCATTTACCGCACGGTGTATTTCGTTTAGTAATGCGTATTTTTTTATTGTTTGTTTATTTTTCTGTTTATTAACAATTTCAACGTAATCTTCGCTTTTACCACCAAAGCGTCGTGCGAGGTTCTCAATGTCGTTGGATGTTAAGGTTTCAGAGCTTTTTGTTGTTAATTTGTGCATTGATGCCTTTGTGCTAAAGTTTATTATTTTTATTTAAAGTGGACAATATTTGTCTATTATATATAGAATAGCGGGTAAAACTAGTAAAAAAGTATTTTTTATAGGCTAAATTCAGTGCAAAACTTTAACATTTCAGGCTTACAGCCCGCTGCTACAGAGCTAAAACCTGCATCGTTATATGCAATTTTAGCCCCTTTAGATCATTTTTCTACTGAACTGGCCCTACTTGCAATTAATAAGCCCTCAACCTCTGATATTTATATTGTTTCTTCGCAAATAGAGACATTTTTTGAGGGTGCTTACAGCGATGCTTTAAATCACGCATTTGACCAGCACAAAGTGCACCCATTCAGGTTTTCTGCTGACACCCGCGACTGGCCCAAACAACAAATAATTAACAATACTTTAAAAGAGCTAAATGCTTATAAACAGTTAAACGAAGCGCTAGTTATTGTGCACTTTAGCACGACGGATTTAGCCTCGTTGGATCAGCGGCAACTGACAAATAGTATTCATGCCTTTAAGGGTTTTAGTAGAGATTCGGGGGCGACTACTTTATTTTTAGTTTCTGGCCCTGAAGTAACTAACTATCGTTTTCTATTCAGGCGGTTAAATGATGTTTTAGATGGGTTAGTTTATGTTGAGAATGATTCAACGGTGCGTGTGCTTGAATACGATTATTGGCACCACAGTACGGGTATTTTGGCCTCGGTGCAGTACCCTTTAATGAATGAAGATGGTCACTTTAAAGTCCAACAAGATACTATTACTGAAAAACAACCTTTAACTGCAGGTGTGTTTGCAGATGAAGATGAAGTGTGGATTGTGCAAGGGGCGATTCCTGAAGGTACTAAGCTTCCTGCAAAATATAAAATAATAAAAGACAACAACGCGCTTTTTTCAAAAGGTCCTAAACTTGAAGCGGCGACATTGGTGTTTGCAGTGTCGCGATATACCGATTTAGCTCTGCTTGCTAAGCAATGTTTTGAGCTTAGAAAAAACTGCGGTCGTTGGCTTAAATTAGTGATTCAAAACGTTGATGGTGTGATCCGCCATCAAGATGAATGCTTATTTTTGACTTTAGGTGTTAACCTCATTTTGTATAGTTTTTCAGAGCCTTCAAGGTTGCTTTCACAGGTTCAGTCAATTCAAGGGTTTCAGTTTTCAAGGCCCTTACCGCACTCTATTGAACATGTACTTCAATTTACCGAAAATACCTTTTCGAAAGGCTACTTACCTTTTATAGAGTTTACCAAACAGGTTGAAGTGCACAGCGATTCAGCTGTAAATCTAGGGGTTAGCGGGGTGTTGGTTAAACTTGAGCTTTTACCCCGAATTGACCCCATCCATCCATTGCATTTGTTTCATATTAAACGTGAAGGTGACGTTTTCAGTTTGGTAGAAAATACCGTGTACTTGTACTTGCATGCGTGTCGCGAAAATGATGTTAATAACGCGATAAAACACTTATTTAAATTAGAAACAAACGACTTTTTTGCACAGCAAAATATAATCTCCGATCATTTTTATATTCAGCAAGAATGTAAACAACTCAGGCGTTACTATGCAGGGCAGGATATAACGGATTACTCTGCCCAATTAACGGAAAATGAAAGCTATAAATTTACTCAAGCAATTGATGCAAGTGTTGCAGCAGATATAGAAACCCCTGAGTTTACTAAAAATGAGCGCGCAGATGCCGTGCCGTTTAAAATGGCTTTAAAGAGTAACTTATGAGTATTAATCAATTATTGATTACAGCAATTTTAGCGATGCTAGTTGGCGTATTTTTGTGTATGTCGGGGTCGCTACTACTGAATAAATTAAAAAAATACTATGCTCGGCTTACGTTTAAGCATGAAGTACTTGAACCTTACAAACCAAATAGAATAAAGAAGGGTAAATAGTGAAATTATCAGGCTTAGGGGTATGGAACCTTTATTTTTTAGTTAAGTTTGCACTTTTTTATTATGGTGCGATCGACTTTAGCTTATTGGCAAATGCGGCGTTAGCTGCTTTTTTTGCTATTTCTTACGCACACCCTTTACTCAATAAAGTTAAGCATTGGTTAGGCGCGGTAATGGCCATCGTTTTATTGTATAAAGACTCGTGGTTGCCACCAATAGAGCGTTTAACCCGTCAGGCCGGCAATGTACAGGACTTCAGTTTTGGCTATTTTTTGGAGCTCATGGCGCGTGTTATCAATGTTGACATGTTATTGGCTTTGTTTGTTATTACGGTGTGTTTTTGGTATTGCTCGCAGTGGATTCGCTTCACCACAGTAACCGTTGTTGGGTTAATGTTTGTAGCTTGGCAAAGTAATCACAGTGAAGATGATTTAATGACCCAGCCAGTAGCAGCTAATAACGTAACAACAGCTGCGCCTCGTGCACAAGCACAAGTAGTAACACAAGAAGCAAAATCACCAGATGAGCAGTTAAAAGCGTTTTATGAACAACAAAGTAGACTAATTAGCCAATTCCCACAGCAATATAACGGTGAGTTATTTGATGTTATTGTGTTAAATATCTGCTCTATGGCAGTGGCTGACTTGGAAACTATTGGTGTAAGTCTTGACGATTTATACAGCGACTTTGATGTGGTGTTTTCTGATTTTAACTCGGCTACTTCTTACTCTGGACCGGCTGCAATTCGTCTGCTAAGAGCAAGCTGTGGTCAAACAAGTCAAACGGCTTTATTTGAGAATGCGCCTGAACAGTGCCACTTATTTAAAAATTTAGAAAGCTTAGGGTATAAGAGTAGTGTGGTAATGAACCACGACGGCCACTTTGATGAGTTTAAGGGCTTAGTTAAAAGGTTCGGAAAAATAGATGAGCAGCCTTACGATATTACTAACTTACCCGTTGCTCAATATGGGTTTGATAACAAGCCTATTTATTCAGACGGTGCGGTACTTAATTCATGGCTAAATGAAAAAGGTGAAGACTGTGCGCCATGCGCTATGTATTATAATACAACCAGTTTGCACGATGGCAACCAATTAGCTAATCAGCCTCGCATGAGTAGCCTTGAAAGCTACCCGACCAGGCATAAAAACTTATTTAACGACATTAACGGGTTTATTAAAAATTTAGAAAAGCGTGGCCGTAATGTCATGCTAATGATAGTACCTGAACACGGTGCAGCTTTAAAAGGCGATAAAGTACAATTTGCAGGTCTTCGCGAAATACCAAGCCCAAGTATTGTATCTGTTCCGGTGGCGATTAAGTTTATTGGTAAAAATGTACAAAGCTATTCACAAACGCTTGTAAGCGAATCAACAAGTTACTTTGGTTTATCGGAGCTAATTAGTGGCGTGCTTAGCACAAACTTTTTTGCAGGTAATGGCAATATTGCTGACTTAGTTGATACGCTGCCTCGTGCACCTAAAGTAGCCGAAAACGCCGATACAATAATGATGTATGTTAATAAGCGCCCTTATATCCAATTAGATGGCGGAGACTGGACCCCATACCCGCAAAACTAATAGCATATAGGTATTACCCCTTTTTAAAACGCAGCTTACACGCTGCGTTTTTTACTTTTAAGCTGGGCGTTATTACAGTTTGATGTTTACAGGTGTAAGGTTACAGTAAAAAAGATCTGAGCTTGTCCAAATTTGTTTACAATTTACTGTATTGAATAACGCAGTTAGCGTATTATTCGGCTAATATAGTTTTTCCTTATTCGAGGATGTATGCGTCTAGATATTCATTGTGCCGACCGTGTGGGTATTGCCCAAGAAATCCTAAATATTTTAGTTAACTACGATGTTGACTTAAAAGGGATTGAGGTTGATTCGGTAAATTGCCGTATGTATGTAAGCTTTCCTGAAATTGAATTTGAGCAATTTCAAAAAATTATGCCTTCTATTCGTTTGATTGATGGCGTACATGATGTTCGTACCACTGCCTTTTTACCCTCTGAACGAGAGCATAACGAGCTCAATACACTGCTGCGCGCATTACCAGATGGAGTTATCTCGATTGACGCAAAAGGGTGGGTTCGTTTGTGTAACGATGCCGCCTGTAAAGACTTGCAACTAAGTGAAAAAGAAGTGGTAGGAGCCAATATTAATAACCTACTAAAAGGTTTTAATTTTACACGCTGGTTAGAAGGCAAAGAAGTACTTGGTCAAACAACCCGTGTAGATGTGGCCGGTGAAGACTTTATTGCCGATATTTTACCGATTGCCGTCCCGCAAGGTGGTGAAGGTGATGTGTTAGCTGGTGCGGTTATAAATATTAAATCGCAAAGCCGATTAGGTCAGCAAGTCAGTGCCTTTAGGCGTTATGGGCAAGAAAGCTTTGCAACTATTCACAATTTTAGTACTGCTATGCGCCGTGTTGTACGTGAAGCACGAAAAATGTCGCAGTTAGAAGCGCCCATTTTAATAACTGGCGAAACTGGCACGGGTAAAGAACTTCTTGCTCGTGCTTGTCACTATGCCTCTAACCGTTCGGTTAAACCATTTATCGCTCTATCGTGTGCATCGTTGCCTGATGATGTAGCCGAATCTGAATTATTTGGCTACGCCGGCTATGAAGAAAATACCGCGCCTAAGCGTGGGGTATTAGAACAAGCAGATGGCGGTACTGTATTTTTAGATGAAGTAGGCGAAATGTCTACACAGTTACAAACAAAGCTACTGCGCTTTTTGCAAGACGGTACATTTAGAAAAGTGGGCGATGAAAACGAAGTAAAAGTAAATGTACGTATTATTGCAGCCACACAAAAAGATTTACCAGCCATGGTACAAGAGGGCGTATTTAGAGAGGATTTATATTACCGAATTAATGTGCTCACGTTAGAGATTGCGCCACTGAGAGACCGTAAAGCTGATGTGGGTCCATTAGCCGAGCACTTTATCCAAAAATACGCACAGCAAAACGGCCATGCTATTCCGTTATTATCACAAGAATGCTTACGCTTTTTACAAGAATACCCGTGGCCAGGTAATGTACGCCAGTTAGAAAATGCGATTTACCGAGCTGTGTCGCTACTCGATGACAGTGAGCTGCGTGTGGAGCATTTACAATTGCCCACATTTACGCACGATCTAGGTTATTTAGAGTCAGATTTTGAGGGGACGTTAGATCAAGCTGTAAAACGTTTTGAAGCAACTTTATTACGTAAGTTGTATCCAGCTTACCCAAGCTCAAGGCAATTGGCTAAACGTTTAGGGCTGAGTCACACTGCAGTGGCAAATAAACTGCGTGATTATGGTATTAATCGCAAAACTGTTAAAGTTTAGTATCTGATTTACTGGGCGCTAGGGCGTGTTGTTCTTTGATGGTTGAATTTGCAGCAGTATGTTTGGTTTTTAGGCAAGGCAGGGCCTATGAAGTGTGGTTATTCCCCATAAATAGGCGATAACGCAGCATAAATACCAAACATGCGCTGCCCTTCGGGTTCTGCCTAGGGCGATCAACTCTTTGTTGCCTAGATGGATGTTGGTAAGGGGCGTGAGCAGGACGCGGAAGCTTTGCTCGGTTTTTACTTATTCTTACATGGATGTAAGTCATTAGAATAACGCAGGAGCAGTTATCGAGCCCACTAGGTTACAAACCTCGC
>NZ_LKDV01000023.1:0-73737 GCF_001401875.1 Pseudoalteromonas sp. P1-13-1a
AAGACTGCACTCAGCTAATAATGATCAGTCACCAGTAGAGTATGAAAATTCTTTAGGAAAAGTGTCCGGCTGGAGTTGACCAGAACAGGCAGTACAAAGGGGACACTTTGCATTGATGATACATTTTTATTTATTGGCGGTAAGTTTTTGGCCCTTTTGAATACGAGTATACCCTCGGTATCAAGCCCTTTACCCTTTACTTTGTGCGTCCCATTCTCTACAAAAAGCCCATTATACGACTGGCCCTTAAAAATATAATCTACAGTACTTATTTCTTTATAATCAGCTTCGCCAGGGAAAGTTGAATCGACTGTTTTTAATGGTTCAGAGTCATTTTCATCAAGTAACCCGTCGTTATCGTCATCAACATCGGCATAATTTGGTACTCTGTCTCCGTCAGTATCGGCAAGGAAAGAAGTAAGGATATCTTTAACTTCATTTTTATCTATATTTCCATTGCCGTCTGAGTCAAGGTCTACAAAATTACCCAAACCATCTTGATCTTGATCTGAAATGCCTTCGACTTTATCCGGTATGCCATCTGCATCACTATCATCATCGAGCCAATTAGGAATACCATCAGAGTCAACATCGTGTGAATATGTTTTACCATCTAAATAAACATAAAATTCTGTACCGTCAAAAATTCTATCTCTATCTGAGTCTATATTGTCCACAATTAAACCAAAAGCAGGCTCTAGACAATCATCTATGTAATCTATATCTACATCAAAAAAGAGTTTTGCTTTATATGAAAAATCCGTATTTCCTCGTGCATCATCATCCGTAATAGCTAAGTAATAAGTATCTGCAGCAGGAAGTGTAAAATTAGCTGCCGCTCCAATATTTCCAATAGCAGTAAAGTTTGATTTAATTTTTTCTACCGATGAACCATCTGAATTGAGTATAAAAATGTTTGGTCTAAAAATTGTGTTTGTCGTGTTTAGTACAACAGATACGCGCTCAGCCTTATTTGTTGTGAATTTAAATAAGTCTAAATCAGCTGTATTCTGCACTACACCTGAAACAAAGTATGGGATCTCTGAAGTCAGGCTTTCTGCTTTGGCTAAATTGTCGTTTAACTCCGTTTCTTGATAGTACTTCGCTTTAGCTAAGTTTGCATCAAACGGATAATCGTCCTTTTCGTCAACCACACCATCGCCGTCTTCATCTGTGTTTTGCCACGTGCCTACAGGTGATGGCGATTGGATTGCTTTTGCCGGAGTTGTATAACTTAACAAGCTGAAAGCGCTGCTTACGCTCAATAGAGAGAAGTAAATAAGGGGTATTTTCAAGAATCCATCCTTGTTATTTTAATCCGTAGTTCAGCTCATAAATCTAAACTATTTAATGACTTAATACAAACTGCTTTGAAACAAATAGCTTAGAAACAAAAAAGCACCACTACAGCGGTGCTTTTTATAATTAACAATTTTATCTAAAAAGAACGTCTTCTCTATTAAACCATTTAACACAAAATGCCAGTAGCGCACCTGCAATGAGTGCGGTAGCTAAAAATATTAGCCCTACAAAAGTGTAATCAACGGTGCCTTTTACTATTTCTTTTATAGCCAGTGCTACGTTAGTGACAGGTATAAATGCTGTTTTGGCTGTAAGCTCCATATTAGGTAATATTGAAATTATAATAGGAAAGAACACACCCATACTAAGCGGTGCCATATAATTTTGAGCTTCTTTAAACGTACGTGCATAGATAGATATAGCCAATGCTAATGATGAAAATATTGCAGCCAAAGGTAGCAGCAATACAAATATCATTAGTAAATCTGTTACTGCTAAAGAACTAAAAGCCGTTTTAATCACATCTAAATCTGCAAATGCTAATGCCACTGCAACCCAACAGCCCATACTGAGTACTGTTATAGTTGTGGACGCTATAGAAGTCGTTAACAACGTTATAAATTTACCAAGTACTAACTCAGTACGAGTAATAGGAGTGAGCAATAAGGTTTCTAATGTACCGCGCTCTTTTTCACCTGCACCTAAATCTATTGCTGGGTACGTAGCGCCCATAAGAACTATAGGAATAAGTAGGTAGGGCAAAAAGCCTCCTAGTTTTTCACCTAAGTTTTCACGTTTATCGGCGGTATCAACCTTTACTACTTCAATAGGGGTTAAAAGTGCTAAATGAGCTTCTTTTTCAATACCAAAACTTATTAATTTTTCTGTTTGTAATGCATCGCTATACTCTTTGGCGAGCTCTTTTACACGCTGAAATAAAAAGTTGATAGATTTAGCATCATTAAATACCACTTCCCACTTACTTTGCTGGGCATCATTTAAGGCTTGTTTAGCGTTAGTGGGTAAATATATACCCATGTCTATATCACCTGCGATTACCCCTTCTTTAAGCTCTTCAATGCTATTAAAGGTTTTAGCACCTTTATAAAGTTCAAAGCTTTTATGATAAAACACTTTTTCGGTAAACTCTGGCGCGTAGTCGCCATTAATAATGGCGTAGGTATGTACCTTTTGTTCAGCATCGAGTGCCGCTTGAGAGCTAATAAACGCCATAACGGCAAATAATAAGGGAAACACCGCAACGGGTAGAGCGACTACAAACAACAAGGTTTTTTTATCTCGTAGGAGTTCTGTTAGTTCCTTTTTAAAAACTTCAAACATCGTGTTTCTCCGTTAATATGTTCATAAACGCTTGGTTTAGCTCTTCACTATTACCTGCCTGTTTGAATTCAGCAAGCGTGCCATCAAAGCAGCTAATTCCTTCATTAATTACCGCAACACGGTCACATAAAAGGGCCACTTCACCTAAATGGTGCGTTGAAAAAATAACAGGCGTGCCTTGCGCCTTTAAGCCTTTTATAAAGTTGATCACTGTTTGCGTGGTCATGATATCAAGGCCTGTTGTTGGCTCATCGAGTACCACCACTTCTGGGTGATGTACCACAGCACGGGCAATATTAGCTTTTTGCTTCATGCCGGTAGATAAGTTTTCTGCACGTTTATCAATAAATTTATGCATGTCGAGCAAAGTAAAAAGCTCTTCACAACGAGCCGCTATTTGCTCTTTGTTCATGCGATGAAGCTTTGCAAAGTATTCAATATTTTCTTTAACGGTCAGGCGACCATACAAACCAGTTGAACCGGATAAAAAACCAATAGACTTGCGCCCTACTAACGGCTTTTTAATTATGTCGTTACCGGCAATAGTTATTGTGCCTTCATCGGGCTTAAGTGCAGTTGAGAGCATACGCAATGTAGTAGTTTTACCCGCGCCATTAGGGCCAAGTAACCCTAACACTTCACCTTTTGCACATTGAAAGCTGACATCTCTTACAGAATGAAAAAAATCTTTATCTTCACGCGGGTCTATATCATCAACTTTATTTTTTTTATGATCCTTGGTTAACTTAAACTTTTTTTTAAGCCCTGCGACTTCTATCATTATCGTATCCTTCGTTTAGCTCTAAAGTAATCGGTATTATCATAGAACGATTCATTCACATTTGCGTCATGCCATCCTGGTACACCTAATAATGGCAATGGAGAAAGCTGTTTGTTATCGGCTAAGCAATGCTCTATTTTTATCTTCTCATAAAGTACTTGGTCTAGGTACTGATATTGAGTAACTAAATCTTTACAAAATATTTCATCCGGTACACTTACAAATAACGCTTTACCCGTTAAACCAATATATGGCTTTGTCATCATTTCATAATTAGCGTGGCCAAACATAAAAGGTTGTATTGTTTTGCCCCACTCTTCTCGGTGAGTTATAAATGCAGTTTTCCATTGGTGGTCTGTTAAAAGTGTTTGCCACTTAGTATCACTAATAGCAAGCACCACGCCGCACTCATCAAATAATGTGAGTGCATTACGATGTTTAGTACGTTGCTTTAAGCCATGCTGCGCTATTTCTTGTACGTGGCGATGATTAATAAGCGCCTTCGTTTTTGGAAACAAACACCAAATAAAGCCACCAAATAGGTCGTGCCAATTTTCTGCGCGTGTTGGTACAACGCCAGTTTCAAAAATGACTTGTTCATAATAACGCTCAGCAAAATCTACTTTGGCATCATCTTCAAATACAATTGGAATATTATTGGCGTTAATGGCAGTTAAATAAGGTGAAAACCAATCAGGGCTTGGCCAATCTGTTTGCTTATCAATATTGAACAGTGTTCGTAAGTGCTCAAACGCACCGCTTTTTAAACTACTAACTTGCCATTGCTCGGGCGGAGTAAAGCGCTTCATTTATACCTTTAACAATTTATGCTGTTAATTTGCGGGCAGTTTACCGCAAAAACTGGTTCTAATTAATAGAAGTTAATATACTAATCAGATCTTAGAACAAGAATAGAGCGACTATGAAACGTTATTTTTCTCTCACACTGATTGCCGGCGCTGTATTAGCTGGCTGTGCAACAACAAGTATTACACCTACCGATGTAACAAATGGTTACAACAGTATTAAAGCCAATGAGCTTGCTAAACACATTAAGGTATTAGCTTCTGACGAATTTGGCGGCCGAGCGCCTTCATCTGAAGGGGAAAAGTTAACGCTTGATTACCTAACTACGCAATTTAAAGCATTAGGGTTTGAACCCGGTAATGGTGATAGCTTTTTACAAGAAGTACCGCTTGTTTCGTTAGAAGCTGATTCAAATATGGTATTAAGTATTGGTGGTAAAGACTATCAATATAAAAAAGATATGGTTATGGGCAGTAGCCGTATCAGTGAACAAGAAGGCATAGAAAATTCAGAGCTTGTATTTGTTGGTTACGGTGTAAATGCCCCTGAATATAACTGGAACGATTACGAAGGCCTAGACGTAAAAGGCAAAACTGTTGTAATGCTTGTTAACGATCCGGGTTTTGCTACAAAAGATCCTGCGTTATTTACCGGCGATGCAATGACCTACTACGGCCGTTGGACTTATAAATATGAAGAAGCGAGTCGTCAAGGTGCAGCCGGTGCTATTATCATTCACGAAACCGCCCCTGCGTCATACCCGTGGTCAGTTGTTGAAAACTCATGGAGCGGTGAGCAGTTTGGTTTTCAAAAAGAGAACAACAATATGGACCGCGTTGCGGTTGAAGGCTGGGTGACCACTGATGTAGCTAAAGAGTTATTTGCTAAAGCGGGTCTTGATTTTGAGACTGCAAAAGCCAATGCAGCTAAAGGTGCGTATAACGTTGACATGGGCGATTTAACTGCATCGGTTAATGTTAAAAATACAATTAAAAAATCGGTGTCGTATAACTTTATTGCCACGTTGCCGGGTAGCGAAAAAGCGGATGAACATGTTATTTATTCAGCGCATTGGGATCACTTAGGTACAGATACAACCCGTAAGGGCGACCAAATTTATAATGGGGCACACGATAACGCCACAGGCACTGCGGGGCTAATTGAGGTTGCAGAGGCATTTACTAAGCTGCCAAAGCACCCTACTCGCTCAATGACATTTTTAGCTGTTACGGCTGAAGAGCAAGGCTTACTTGGATCTAAATACTACGCTGCAAACCCAGTTATTGCGGCTGATAAAACTGTCGCCAATATAAACATGGATAGCCTAAACTTATTAGGTAAAGTAAAAGACATGAACGTAGTAGGTTTAGGAAAGTCGCAAATGGACGACCTACTAGCAAAAGCCGTAAAAGAGCAAGGTAGAACAATAGCGGGCGACCCTAAACCATCATCAGGTGGTTATTACCGCTCTGATCACTTTGCATTTGCAAACATGGGCATTCCGGCTATGTATGCAGGCGGCGGAACTGTTGCCGCTGATGAGGATACAGCAAATTATCGTAAACGTATGAGCTTAGTGCTACGTGGTTGCTACCATCAACCCTGTGACAGATACCGCGATGAGTGGGATTTATCGGGTGCGGTGCAAGACTTACAATTGTTTTATAAAGTAGGCTTTGATATTTCTGAGCAAGCACAATGGCCAGCATGGTACGAAAACTCAGAGTTTCAACGCAAATAATGTAATTCGCCTGAGCGCCTGAGCGTAGGTTATTTACCATCGAAAAACTCAAACTGAGCTATCGATTTAAATAGATACAAATGATATTGATTATCATTTGCAAAAATTATACAGTGTGTCCTAGTTAAACTAAAACTGGGGCACACTTATGATTTTACTCTCTCAAATAGGATTTATTACGCCAGCTTCCAAACGGTTTGTTAGCCAAAATAAACGCTTACTCCTACCACTTTTTTTATTGGTATGTTTAGCTGTTCCTAGTCTTCGCGAAATAACCATTACTGCTCTCAGTGATGCGTTTTTTCAGGTTAGTGTATTTGTAGCGGCTACGTTACTTATTTACTACTACGCAATAGAACATATCCCTCAGTTAGAAATGAGCTACTTAAGCGCTAAATCTAAGTCGCTTGAAGTGCTGTTTGCATCCGTCCTTGGCGCTTTACCCGGCTGTGGTGGTGCAATTATTGTGGTTACTCAATACACTAAAGGCCAAGCAAGCTTTGGGGCTATTGTTGCTGTACTTACCGCCACAATGGGCGATGCTGCTTTTTTACTGCTTGCTACGCGCCCTACTGAAGGCTTAACAATAATGGCTATAGGTTTAGTGGTAGGCACACTGTGTGGATTAATAGTTAATGCAATTCACAAACCTGATTTTTTACGCCCAAGCGCACAAGAGCAAAAACACCAAGTTAAAGTTTTGCCCACAAAAATAATAAAAATTAGCAAACCTGTGTGGATGTTTGCCATTATTCCAAGTTTAATCATTGCGCTTTTAATTGCATTTAATGTTGATTTTAGCCAATTTGGTCAGTATACCAGCACCGGAATTAGCTTATTTGGTGCAGCAATGGCCCTGTTTACGGTTGTTATTTGGGCCTACTCTTCTAAAGGTGAAACCTATAAAGAGATCACCTCAGAGGAGGATGAATGTAATCCGCCTTCAAAGCTTATAAAAGTACTTCAAGATACGCATTTTGTTACTGCGTGGGTGGTTGCTTCGTTCATGCTGTTTGAAATATTAGTCAGTGTGGTAGGCCTTGATTTAAAAACGTGGTTTATGCACTACGCCTATTTAGCACCATTGATTGCAGTCATCATTGGTTTTTTACCTGGCTGTGGGCCACAAATAATCGTAACCACACTTTATATACAAGGCATTATTCCTTTTAGTGCATTAGCTGCTAATGCAATTTCAAACGATGGCGATGCACTATTTCCGGCAATTGCAATGGCACCAAAAGCGGCTGTAATTGCTACCTTGTATACCTCTATACCTGCTTTAGTTGTTGGTTACGGACTCTACTTTTTAAGTTAACAGTTTTAAAAATCATAAGTACAAAAAAGCTCAGCAATTGCTGAGCTTTTTTAATACTCGCGTGTTATTTATACCGAAGCAGGTTCAGCCGATAACTCTTTAGGATTTGGACCAAAATCATTCTCACCTTCATGTGAGTCTTGCGCAAGGAACACAATTAAGACAATCCAACCAATAATTGGCACTAACCAAAGTAGCTGCCACCAGCCAGAACGGCCAGTATCGTGTAAACGGCGTGCGCCAGCGCTCAAACCTGGTATTAATAGCGCTAAACTATAAATAGAGCCAATAAACATAGTACCTAGTGCGCTATCAATCACATTGCAGATGATTGAAAAGATAGTATTAAACAATACAAACATCCAGTAAGCTTTGCGACGATTACGTCCTGAAAAATCTGCGTAGCTACGCAGTGCGTTCATATAATGTTCCATTACAATTCCTTAGTGTTAGTTTTTATATTCCCTAGCGGGTTTTAGTTATTACTTTTGAGTAACATTTGTATCTTAATTAAAAACACGGCGTTTTAAAACAAAAAAACCAGCAAATTGCTGATTTTTTACAAGGCTAATTTTAGCTCATTGCCATCATCATCACTGATGGGTTTTCTAAATACGACTTCCACAAATTATTGAAGCGCGCAATTGTACCGCCATCAATAACACGGTGATCGCCCGACCAACTTACTTGCATAATCGCTCTGCTTACAACTTCGCCGCTTTCATCAAAACGCGGTAAGTGTTGTAACTTTCCTAGGGCAACAATTGCAACCTCGGGCTTGTTAATGATTGGGGTCGCAATAGTGCCACCAATTGCACCAATATTTGAAATGCTAATGGTGCCCCCTTTTAGGTCATCGGGAGATACGCGCCCTTCGCGTGCAGCATCAGTTAAGCGAGTTAGGCTGTTTGCAACGTCAACAATACTCTTAGATTGGCACGATTTAATGTTAGGGACTAATAAACCCACCTTGGAGTCCACCGCTACCCCAATATTGTGTTCGTCATAGTAGGTAAGCTCAGTGCAGTCATCATTTACTTTAGAATTAAGCAATGGGTACTCTTTCATCGCAAGCGATAACGCTTTGATAAAAAATGGCATCATAGTGAGCTTTATGCCTTGCGCTTTATACTTCTCTTTTAAGCTGGCTCGCAGGGCAATTAATTGCGTTAAGTCTATCTCGTCACTAAAAGTAAAATGCGGGATTGTAGAGACCGAGGCCATCATTTGCTTTGCCATAGCCGCTTTAATGCCTTTAATTGGCTCTGTACGCATACCCCCGCTTTGTGTTTTTGGTTCTGTGCTTTGTGTCACACTATTTTTAGAACTAGCGCCGCTAAGTGCTGATGTATCTATTGTGTTAGGGACCTCACCTTTAATAAATTCTTCTATGTCTTGTTTATAAATACGGCCATTTTTTCCGCTGCCCGGCACGCATGTTAAATCAACATCTAACTCGCGTGCTTTTCGCCTTACAGCAGGTGAGGCAACCGCTTTTTTATTAACAATTTTATTTGCTGCTGTTTGTGGCTTTGCCACAGCTTTATCTGCCGCTTTGCTTTGAGCTTTTACAACGGCTTCGTTTACATCAACATTTGGTTTTGCTGAACTGCCAGCTATGCTCATTTGAAATAGCGGGCTGTGTACTTGAGCAATTTCACCTTTTTGATAGTAAAGCTTTTTCACTGTACCTGTATATTTAGCAGGAATTTGTACCAGCGCTTTATCGGTCATAACATCACACACAGCCTGATCTTCTTGTATTTCATCGCCTTCAGCTACCAGCCAATCGACAATTTCACACTCAACAATGCCTTCACCAATATCCGGTAGGATAAAATCTTCTAATTGTGCTGAGGATGAGGTATCACTTTGTGTATTTTTTACTTCATCTGTGGGAGTTTCCTCGCTTTGGCTTTCGCCAGCTACATCCATAGCAAACAAGGGGGCATGAACCTGCGCTATTTCCCCTTTTTGATAATACAGTTTAGTGATTACGCCATCGTGCACAGCCGGTATTTGTACGAGTGCTTTGTCTGTCATTACATCACAAATGGGTTGATCTTCTTTTACTGTGTCACCCTCTTGTATTAGCCACTCAACCACTTCGCACTCAACAATGCCTTCACCAATATCGGGTAATATAAAATCTTTAGCCATGGTATCCCCTAAAAATCCATTGATTGTTTAATTGCGGCCATTACTTTTAGCGCATCAGGTACATATTCTTTTTCAAGCGCAAGTGGATAAGGTGTATCTAAACCACAAACCCGCATAATGGGTGACTCTAGGTGTAAAAAGCATTCTTGCTGAATAGTCGCCGCAATTTCGGCGCCAAAACCATTGGTAATAGGCGCTTCGTGGCTTATCACTAAACGCCCTGTTTTAGTGACCGACTTCGCAATTGTCTCAACATCCCACGGTAATATGCTTCTAAGGTCAATCACCTCACAACTAATACCTTGTTCATTGGCTTGTTTTGCTGCGTTTTCAACAATTTCCATTTGCGCACCCCACGCAAGCACGGTGATATCTGTGCCTGCTTGTACTACTTCGGCTTTACCAAGCTCAATGCTGTAATCATCCTCTGGTACTTCGCCGGTAGAAGCGCGATATAAGCGTTTAGGCTCGAAGAAAATAACGGGGTTATCGTCTTTAATGCAAGCGCGTAGTAACCCTTTTGCTTGGTAAGGGTTACGCGGTACCACTATTTTTAGCCCTGGCGTATGGGCAAAGTAGGCCTCTGGTGATTGTGAGTGATATAAGCCCCCCGCTATACCGCCACCATACGGTGTGCGAATCGTTAAATTGCCCACATTAAATTCATTACCACTACGGTATCTAAATTTGGCAGACTCATTCACTATTTGGTCAAATGCCGGGAAAATATAATCAGCAAACTGTATTTCGGCAAGTGCAGGCGCGCCAAACGCGGCTAAGCCATTGGCAAAACCTAAAATACCTTGCTCTGTAAGCGGGGTGTTAAATACGCGGTGTTTACCGTACTTTTCTTGCAAACCTGAGGTCGCTCTAAAAACCCCCCCAAAATAGCCAACATCTTCACCAAAAATACACGCCTGAGGGTGCTCATTCATAGTGATATCAAGTGCAGAGTTAATTGCGTGTAGCATGTTCATTTTAGCCATTACTTAATTCTCCCTGCAGTGACTGGGTACGCGTCTGGGTGTTGCTTTATATGTGCTTTTAAATCATTATATTGGCGAGTAATCGAAGGAATTGGCGTATCGTAAACATCTGATATAAGCTCTTCAAGTGCTGGCTTTTGCACTTTTTCAGCACGTTTTAGGGCGGCTAAAATATCTTCTCGAATAACCTCTTTGGCCTTAGCATCGTCCTCTTCATTTAACCAATCTTGTTTAATTAACCATTTTTTAAATTTATCTATTGGGCAAACTTTATGTGTAGCTTCTTCATCTTTTGAGCGGTAACCACTTGGATCATCTGAGGTAGAATGAGCACCCAATCTATACGCTATTGACTCAATTAATACCGGCTCACCTTGCGTTGCTGCAATGTCGCGAGCCTTTTGTGTTGCTGCAAACACAGCTAATGCATCTGAACCGTCAACACGTATGGTTTTAATACCATAGCCCACGCCTCGAGAGGCTATGCCATCACCTTTAAATTGCTCATCAGCAGGCGTTGAAATAGCATAACCATTATTTCGTGCAAAAAATATCACAGGGGCTTTGTGCACCGCAGCCATATTTAACCCCGCATGAAAGTCACCTTCAGAGGCAGCGCCTTCACCAAAGTAACATATCGTTACATTATCTATGGTGCTTGCAAGCTCGCCGGTTTTTGCATCAATGTGTTTTACTTTTTGACCATAGGCATACCCTGTCGCTTGAGGGATTTGCGTACCGAGAGGCGATGATATGGTCATATAATTTAATTCTTTTGAACCATAATGAATCGGCATTTGGCGCCCTTTTCCTAAATCTAATTCATTAGAAAACATCTGATTCATAAATTGATCAAGCGTAAACCCGCGGTAATGCAAAGCTGCTTGTTCGCGGTATTGCGCCATAATCATGTCGTTTTGGTCAAGTGCAGCAGCAGACGCTGTAACAGCAGCCTCTTCGCCTAAACACTGCATGTAAAAACTCACGCGGCCTTGGCGCTGCGCGCCTTGCATACGCTCATCAAGTAAGCGAATAAAACGCATTGTTTCATAAAGTTTAAGTGCTGTGTGTTTAGAAATAGTCGGTGCGGTAGCACTAGGATGAATGTCGCCGTCCTCAGTTAAAATACTAAGGGTTGGAATAGTTAGCGCATGACCGTCTATAAACTCGAGGTCGTGGTTAATATTCAGCGATACGTTATTTGGATTACTCATAACCTACCTTCTCTTGTTGTCTGTGATACAGCACCCCTTTTAAGTTTTTGTTATGGGTGAGGCTTGCGAATAAACTTTGCAGCATCTGCGCTGTATTTAATTAAAGCTGCCACCACCTTACGTTAACGTAAGCTGTTATTCAACACGTGTAAGACGAAACAAAAGTAAAATACGATTAAAAAGCTGGAAAGTTAACTGTACGCATTTATTAAACCAATAAAAACATACAGTTAAACATATAAGAAAAGTGGTCTGATGAGTTTTATTAGACGAAATTACTATCTACTTGCATAGGAGTAACGGTAAGCAATGCCCTTTGCCCGAGCGCAACGTTTGCATTTGGAAAGATAATCGCTTCCCCTTCAACATCGGCATAATAAGGAGTATCGCCGTCTGTTGCTAGCAACTCACCTTTAGCAAACCCAGTGAAATTTTCTGCATCGTCTGAAAAAGGAAAGCTAAAATCTTCCTGGGTTCTATTAATGGTACGATGCACAGCAAACAACTCAAAGTCACTTGCATTAAAATGCGGGTATTGCACCTCTTTTTGACTAATTAATGCAGTTAGTGTTTGCTTGGTTTTTGCAAAGCGAGCCATGTCGTTTTCACCAAACGGTTTAACTTGACCTAATTCAACCGTAAATGAATCTGCGCCGTGCACATACGAAGAATAATAACTAAATGTGGTTGCAGGCGATTTCATCATCAATACGGTATTAACGCCGCAGCTAAGTAAAAATTGTAACTGCGATTTTTTCCATGGTTTACCATGAAGATATGGATACACAGCAAATTTCTCATTTTTTGAGCCACGAATAGCAGTATGCAAATCATAGTGGTATCGTGCACTGCCTTGCTGACCACGTGAAAAGAAGTCAGTTACATATTGTTCTAGTTTTGCCGCACGTTTGCGCTCGTCATTCATTGGCACACCTTCAACAGTGTGGTGCCCGTTAAACAAACGATTTAAGTTTTCTTCTACAAAACGCAGGCCAATATTTATTGATTTTGGATTACCAAAAATAAAGAGCACACGCTGATTTAATTCAAGCTCACCTTTTATTATTGTTTTTATTAAATCGTCACATATTTCTATGGGTGCGGTTTCGTTACCATGTACCGCACTTGACAGTACTATATCTTTTGTCGTTGTAACCTTTGGTTGAAACTCAATAACACCTGTATCGTGAACAGTAACGCCTGTGCCATTCTCTAACGTAAATTCACTTGGCTCTAAATGCCATTCATTATTACGACTAAGCGTTAAAAAATCACCGGTATTTTTTAAATCATTTAAATAATCTGGTTTGGCTAACATGATAAGCCCTTTTCTAATGTGAGAGATACAAACAAAAACGGCTGAATAAATCAGCCGTTTTAAACTAGTTTTACTTGTTTTAGCTGATCACAGAATCAACTAATTGTTTAGCTTCTTTTTCCAGTAGCGCCAAGTGTTCTTCACCTTTGAACGACTCAAGGTATATTTTATAAATATCTTCGGTTCCTGAAGGGCGAGCTGCAAACCAGCCATTTTCAGTCACTACTTTTAAGCCGCCGATCGCTGCATCATTACCTGGAGCATGTGTCAGTTTTTGTAAAATAGGTTCGCCAGCCAGCGTATCCGCTTTTACATCACTTGCACTAAGCGCTTTTAAGCGTGACTTTTGTTCACTGCTAGCAGGGGCATCTAAACGCTTGTATAGCGGAGAGCCAAATTCTTGCTCTAACTCTTTATAAAGCGCTGATGGTGTTTTACCCGTCACAGCTAGTATTTCAGCTGCAAGTAAACCCATAATAAAGCCGTCTTTGTCGGTACACCACACGCTACCATCGAAACGCAAAAATGCAGCGCCAGCACTTTCTTCGCCACCAAAAGCAAGTTTGCCTTTATTCAAGCCATCTACAAACCACTTAAAGCCAACCGGTACTTCTTTAACTTTGCGCTCATTGCGAGCAACAACACGGTCAATCATAGAGCTAGAAACCAGCGTTTTACCAATTTCTACACTGCTGTCCCAGTCGCGGTGCTTTAATAAATAATCAATCGCTACAGCTAAAAAATGATTAGGGTTCATTAATCCATCTGGCGTAACAATACCGTGGCGGTCATAATCTGGGTCATTGCCTATGGCAATATCAAAGTCGTCTTTTAACTTAATTAAATTTGCCATTGAATACGGTGATGAACAATCCATACGGATTTTGCCGTCTTTATCAAGGGGCATAAATGCAAAACGCGGATCAACACTGTCGTTTACTACGGTTAAATCTAAATTATATTTTTGCGCTATTAGCGGCCAAAAGTTAATACCAGAGCCACCAAGCGGGTCAATACCCACTTTAATATCCGCATCGCTAACAGCTTTCAAATTAACAATATTTTCTAAGTCGTTAATGTATGGCGTCATTAAGTCTTCGTATTTAATAAAGCCAGAGCGAGATGCTTTAGCAAATGGAAATAGCTCAACTTCGACTAAATCTTCTAATAGCAATTGATTTGCTCTATCTTCAATCCATTTAGTTACATCGGTATCAGCTGGGCCGCCGTTTGGTGGATTGTATTTAAAGCCACCGTCTTCAGGCGGGTTATGTGAAGGCGTTACCACAATACCATCGGCTAATTCGTTAGGGTTTAATTTGTTATGGCAAACAATCGCATGGCTAATAACAGGGGTCGGAGTGTAATCATGATTTTGCTGGGTGATTACTTGCACCTCATTAGCGACTAATACTTCTATGGCAGAGTTAAAAGCAGCTTCACTTAACGCATGTGTATCTTTACCTAAAAAAAGCGGACCAAAAATATCATTTTGCTTTCTGTAGTCACAAATAGCTTGTGTAATGGCTAAAATATGAGATTCGTTAAACTTAACATCGTAAGAGCAACCACGGTGACCCGACGTACCAAAAGCAACACAATGCGCTGGGTTTTGTTCTAAATCTGGCTCATTTAAGTAATAAGCCGATACCAATTTTGGTACGTTAACTAAAGATGATTGTGGCGCAGATTTCCCAGCACCTGAATGAATAGCCATGTTTATTTCCTTACAAGTAATCGCGAATTTCTTCTGCTTGCTCTGCTGAATAACCTAAGCACAGTGCAACCTCGTGTAGCATCATTTTTTTACGTGTTGTATTTGAATTCGTCATAACCCAGTACTCACTGTCAGTAATATTTTTAGGATTCATACTACTGCCACTATTAATTAAGTCTTCTTTGCTGGTGGCAAAGTAAACGCGGTCACGCCCTTTTATATCAAGCACAGCACTAAATTCTTTTTTATGTGTTCTATAAAAAGCACTTAAAATAAATAAAAACCTACCGACAACCCCTTTTTGCATTGCTAGTTCTTCTTTATTTAAGATATTAAATACATTAGCGTTTGTTTGCTTCACGGGTGTGACAACCTCTTGCTCTTGGCTGTCGTCGTTAGCTGGCGTGTCATCAAGTGGGGCTTGAGTCGTTGTTTGGTTGTTTTGATTGTTGTTAGCAACGGTCGTGTTGTCAGTGCCGTTTAGATTTAATAAACGACGTAAAATAGTGGATGCGCTTTCGCCAATACTTTGTGTATTACTAGCAATATACTGATATAACTCGTCGTCTATGTCGATTTGTTTCATGTTGTTCCTGTCATTACGGGCCACATTTTTCTTTCCCCGTGATTATACCCAAACCAAATATAAATGCGAGTTACAACAAGCACTCGCATAAATATATCCGTTAAGCGCGAAAATTAAAGTGTGTTGTTTATTTTTTCATAAACCCAATGTAGTAAATAGTCAGTCACTAAAAATTTAAAGTGTTTACTTTGTTTATTTATAAACCGCTTTGGACTGATATCTCTAAATAGCAAAAGTGGCGTAAAAATAAACTTTCTGTCGTTTAAAAACGCGTACAGCAAAGTTAGCCGCTATATTTTTTGCTTTTTAAAGCAATGCTCGGCAAACTAAGCCAAAATTTGAGGAGACGGTCATGCTTTTAAACTATAAACAATATGGTGAAGGCCCTGATGTAGTGATTATTCATGGTTTATTTGGGTCTTTAGAAAACCTAAATGTGATTGCAAAACCATTAAGCGAGCACTTTAGGGTAACTAATGTGGACTTACGTAACCATGGCGCGTCACCGCATAGTGAAGAAATGAACTACCCTGCAATGGCGGCGGATATTGTTGAGCTGATGAACGCATTAAATATTAATAATGCGCACCTGATTGGCCACTCAATGGGCGGTAAAGTGGCAATGGAAGTGGCGCTTATGCATAGCCAAAAAGTAAATAAACTGGTGGTACTTGATATAGCCCCTGTGAGTTACCCTGCCCGCCACACACAAATTATTAGCGCACTTAAAGACGTAGCAACCAGTCATATTACTGATAGAAAACAAGCCGATGCAATTATGAGCGAGTACATTAATGAGCTAGGTGTTAGGCAGTTTTTGTTAAAAAGCTTGGTTAAAAACGAAGATGGTGAGTACCGCTGGCGTTTTAATTTAGATGTACTTGATAAAAAATATTCGACAATCACCGCCAATGTTAATGAAAACAATTCTTGTTTGTGCGATACTTTATTTATCAAAGGGAATGACTCTGATTATATACTGCCAGAATACCGCGATGAAATAACAAAGCGCTTTAAAAATACTCGAGCAAAAATTATACACGGTGCAGGACATTGGCTTCATGCACAAAAACCTGTTGCGGTTAATAAAGCAATAAATGACTTTTTAACAGGGCTTTAATGCAATTTTAATCATGTGTTTTTGGTTATCCGCACTAAATTAATGCATATTTATATGCTATAGTACGCGCCGTTTAATTTAAAGGTTATACGTTGATGGTCAGTCAGTTTATTAACGAATTTGATACCCTAGGATTGTACTTTGGCTTAGCCGGTATTTTTGTATTCATCGGCTTGGCAATTAAAGACGTACTTAATAGTGGTAATGTACCTAAGTTTGGTCGCTACATTGTATGGGGCGTCCTCTTTTTAGGTTGTTCTGGCTTTATTGCGAAAGGGCTTATACAAGTTTTTTGGCAAGGTGCAGGTGTAGGTTAGGCATGGCGAAGTCAGAAACAGATAGAACAACTCCCGATTTATTTGAATACGAAAAGCGCCCTGGTAGGCCGAAAACAAACCCTTTACCAAGGGATATGCAGTTAAAGGTTAATAAACGTAATCAAATAAAACGAGATAAAGCACGTGGTTTAAAGCGTGTAGAATTTAAAGTTTCATCACAGTTATATCAGGCACTGAGTGATATGGCGGATGCACAAAATATTAGCCGTAGTGCGCTGATTGAAACAATTTTACAAGAAAGATTGGCTATTGATAGATAAAAGGTTTGAAGTCCATGGCAAGTGTAGGCATTTTTTTCGGAAGTGACACAGGTAATACAGAGCACGTAGCAAAAATGATCCAAAAAGAATTGGGTAAAAAGCTAGTGGCTGTTCACGACATTGCAAAAAGCTCTAAAGAAGAGATTGCAGAGTTCGATTTAATCTTATTTGGTATTCCTACTTGGTACTACGGTGAAGCACAATGTGATTGGGATGATTTTTTCCCTGAACTTGAAGAGATAGACTTTGAAGGTAAGCTAGTGGCTATTTTTGGCTGTGGCGACCAAGAAGACTACGCTGAATACTTCTTAGATGCTATGGGAATGATTAACGATATCGTCACCGAGCGTGGCGCTATTGTTGTTGGACATTGGTCAACTGAAGGATACGATTTCGAAGCATCTAAAGGCATGGCCGATGACACCCATTTTGTAGGTTTAGGCATTGATGAAGACCGCCAACCAGAACTGACAGAGCAACGTGTTAAAGCATGGTGCGCGCAAGTGTATGACGAAATGTGCTTAAGCGAACTAGCAGACTAACCTCCCCCCTTTTTATCGCTAACTGTTTAAATATTTATCAAACAGTTAGCGACTTTAGATTTAATAGCAAAATTGATCAATTGTTCTTTGCACTCAGTGCTTAGGCGCGTTATCCTTGTTATTGCTAATGTGTCGTGTGCATCTGTAAGAGATGTCTAGTATAACCAAACAAATTTGAGACAGATTTAATGACTGATCATAACTTGGAACTTAAAAAAGCCGGTCTAAAAGTAACTTTACCGCGTATTAAAATCTTAGAAATTTTACAATCTCCAGATAACCAACACATCAGCGCTGAAGATGTATACAAAATTCTATTAGATTTAGGTGAAGAAATTGGTCTTGCGACTGTTTACCGCGTACTAAACCAATTTGACGACGCAGGTATTGTAAGCCGTCACCATTTTGAAGGCGGAAAATCAGTATTCGAACTTTCTGGCAGCACTCACCACGACCACCTTGTGTGTTTGAAGTGTGGTAAGGTTGTTGAATTTGAAGATGACTTAATTGAGCGTCGTCAGTTAGAAATAGCCGAAGAAAACGGCATCACGTTGACGAACCACTCTTTATACCTATACGGTGAGTGTCAGGATAAAGTAGCGTGCAAAGCATTTAGCGATTCAAATAGCTAACAACAACGCTTAATGAATTATAAAAAAACCTGCAATTGCAGGTTTTTTTTATGTTCTAAATTAAGCATTTAAACTATGTTAAATACCAATTTGCAATAATGATATATTATGCAAATTGGTATTTTAAAGCGTTACTGCTTCTCGATTTTAGCCCAAGAATCTCTAAGGCCAACCGTTTGGTTGAATACTAAATGTTCTGACTTAGTATCACGTGAGAAATAGCCGGTACGCTCAAACTGAAAACCTTGTGCTGGTTCGGCTTTAGCAAGCGACGCTTCTAGTTTTGCATTTTCAAGTACAACTAACGAATCAGGGTTTAATGTTGATTCGAACTCTTCAGCCGCAGCTGGGTTTGGCACATTAAATAAACGGTCATACAATCTAACTTCTGCATTAACCGATTCAGGCGCTGAAACCCAATGAATAACCCCTTTTACTTTTCGGCCATCACTTGGGTTTTTACCTAAAGTTTCGCTGTCGTAAGTACAGTAAATAGTGGTAATTTCACCACTTTCGTCTTTTTCTACACGCTGAGCTTTAATTACATAAGCACCACGTAAGCGTACTTCTTTATCGAGTACTAAGCGTTTAAATTTATTATTTGCTTCTTCGCGGAAATCTTCACGCTCGATGTAAAGCTCACGAGTAAACGGTACTTCACGACGACCCATTTCTTCTTTATTAGGGTGGTTAGCTACCGACAATGTTTCTACTTTATCAGCGTCAAAGTTTTCTATTACCACTTTAACGGGATCGAGTACTGCCATTGCCCGTGGTGCGTTTTCATTTAAGTCTTCACGGATACATGCTTCAAGCATGCCCATTTCAACCATGTTTTCTTGCTTAGTCACACCTATACGTAAGCAAAACTCACGAATAGAAGCCGGTGTATAACCACGACGACGTAAACCAGCAATCGTTGGCATACGTGGGTCATCCCACCCTTCTACATAGTTATTCACAACTAAATCGTTTAGCTTACGCTTAGACATAATTGTGTATTCAAGATTTAAGCGCGAAAACTCAATTTGTTGTGGGTGGCATTCAAGGCTGATGTTATCAAGTACCCAATCGTATAAACGGCGGTTATCTTGAAACTCAAGCGTACACAATGAATGGGTTATGCCCTCAAGTGCATCAGAAATACAGTGCGTAAAGTCATACATTGGGTATATGCACCACTTGTCACCTGTTTGATGGTGGTGAGCAAAACGAACGCGATAAATAATTGGATCGCGAAGCACCATAAATGAGCTTGCCATATCAATCTTAGCGCGCAGGACACACTCGCCTTCTTTGAATTCACCCGCACGCATTTTTTCAAATAATGCCAGGTTTTCTTCTACTGAAGTGTCTCTGTATGGGCTGTTTTTACCTGGCTCTTTCAACGTACCGCGATACTCACGTGCTTGATCGGCAGTTAAAAAACACACATACGCTAAGCCTTTTTCAATAAGCTCAACTGCATAGCCGTATAGAGTATCAAAATAGTTTGACGAGTATTTTATCTCGCCACTCCAATTAAAGCCTAACCACTGTACGTCTTCTTTGATTGAATTAACGTAGTTAATATCTTCTTTTTCTGGATTTGTATCATCAAAGCGTAGGTTACATAAACCATCGTAATCTTTTGCAATGCCAAAATTCAAACAAATTGATTTTGCATGGCCAATATGTAAAAAGCCATTTGGTTCAGGTGGAAAACGTGTATGCGTAGTTGCATGTTTGCCACTTGCTAAATCTTCATCAATTCGAGTTCTTATAAAGTTACTTGGGCGATTCTCAATTTCCGCCATAGGAGTGCGATCCTCTGAATATTCGTGATAACAAAACTAATGCATTATTACAAAAACAAACACTAACATACAGCACTAGATGCGCCTTTATTCTAGTTATTATGGCAATGCTGCATTAGTTTATTATTTAAATTTGTTTTAGCGCAATATTTGAGTCATGAAAGCCATTTATAGTACCTAAACTTAAGCACCATAAAAGGATTCTAAAATGGCCAGTTCTACACAACACAGAGTTTATATTCCAACAAATGCGCGCGCTAATCACTATTTACTCGCTGAAATTACCCCCTCTGATGACTTTTATACTAGCTTTACAAACATTGATAGTTGCTATAACCGTATTGCTAAACAACTATTCGCAAGTTGTGATGAATACGAGCTGCATAATGTACACCTACTCGCTAACGACAAATTACCCGTTGTGAGATTTCATGATGAGTCGTATCAATTAGAAACAGCAAAGCAAATGTTGTTTTTTTACAACCCGCGTTACCACGAAGCGCATAAACTACACTACACCCCTACTTGTAAAAGTAAAAAAATTCGCTTGTTATTTTTAGCAACTGGTGATGATTTACGTGCAAGCTCGGCACAGTTTCACAGCAAAGTGCAAAAAGTGTTAGATAATTTACAATCCCAATTATTTATTGAACAACCTCAGTTTAAACTTCGCGATCATCAACATTTAACCTATGACTTGTTTGCTAAGAACAAAGGCTGCAACCAAAGTTACGGCTACAAGCTAAGAAGCCTGTATCCTCGCTATTTAGCTCGCCAATGTAAAATACCCGCAGAGCATGCAGAAATGACCTATGCAACATTTTCTGTACAGGTTTCTCGGGGCATTAAAACGCAGTTTCAAAGCTTAATAAATAAAAATAACTACACTGATTTTTACAATTACTTTGCCACATCTTTTAAAGACTGCTGTGAGCGATACGCTTTAACTCACGGTGCTATGGTTGCCAATGGTGCAAGGCCAATAGTGCGAAATAGCCAAATAGATAAAAATGATGGGAATGCAGAATTACAAAAAATAAGTTTTGATGTAAATGGTACAGCCACGCAAATACATATTTTTTTCAATGCTGAAAAGTTAGTCGAGTCTCTACATTTTGTGATTGTTGCCACTCATAAAGATAAACATGAAATGGGATATGGCCGCTTTATGAATCAAGTAGAGAAAACAATACACGCTATGTGCTCAGAATTGGCAATAAATAAAGAACGGCAAGATTTATCAGTACGATTTTTTCAACACATTAGTTACCCGTATTAATTTTTAAACTAATAACAAAAAGGCTCGCATTCGCGAGCCTTTTTTAAAGATTAAGCAAACTGATTACCAGCCTGTTTTCTCTTTAAGTGCTTTACCAATATCAGCAAGTGAACGTACAGTTT
Organism: Pseudoalteromonas sp. P1-13-1a; assembly: GCF_001401875.1. Classification (NCBI taxonomy): domain Bacteria; kingdom Pseudomonadati; phylum Pseudomonadota; class Gammaproteobacteria; order Alteromonadales; family Pseudoalteromonadaceae; genus Pseudoalteromonas; species Pseudoalteromonas sp. P1-13-1a. Next base: position 21,361 of record NZ_LKDV01000023.1, read on the forward strand.
GTACGCCAGCAGCTTCTAGTGCAGCAAATTTTTCATCAGCAGTACCTTTACCGCCTGCGATGATTGCGCCAGCGTGACCCATACGCTTACCTTCAGGTGCAGTTACACCCGCAATGTAAGAAACAACAGGCTTAGTTACGTTAGCTTTAATGTACTCTGCAGCTTCTTCTTCTGCAGTACCACCGATTTCACCAATCATTACGATTGCTTCAGTTTGTGGATCTTTTTCGAACATTTCTAGCACGTCGATAAAGTTAGTACCTGGGATTGGGTCACCACCAATACCAACACACGTAGACTGACCAAAACCAGCGTCTGTAGTTTGTTTAACTGCTTCGTACGTTAAAGTACCAGAGCGAGAAACAATACCTACTTTACCAGGTTTGTGGATGTGACCAGGCATGATACCAATTTTAGTCTCGCCCGGAGTGATAACTCCTGGACAGTTAGGACCGATCATACGAACACCCGAGTTATCAAGCTTAACTTTAACGTCAACCATGTCGAGTGTTGGGATACCTTCAGTGATACAAACAATTAGCTCGATGCCCGCATCGATAGCTTCTAAGATTGCATCTTTACAGAACGGTGCTGGTACGTAGATCACTGACGCTGTTGCGCCTGTTTCTTTAACTGCATCGCGTACTGTGTTGAATACTGGAAGACCAAGGTGCGTTTGACCGCCTTTACCTGGGCTTACACCACCAACCATTTGTGTACCGTACTCAAGCGCTTGCTCAGAGTGGAAAGTACCTTGTCCACCAGTGAAACCTTGACAGATAACTTTTGTATCTTTATTGATTAATACAGACATTATTTGCCCTCCGCAGCAGCTACAACTTTCTCAGCAGCGTCTGTTAGTGATTCAGCAGCGATGATATCAAGGCCTGAGTTCTTAAGAACGTCACGACCTAGTTCAGCGTTAGTACCTTCTAAACGTACAACTACAGGCACGTTTACACCTACTTCTTTAACTGCGCCAATGATACCTTCAGCAATCATGTCACAACGTACGATACCACCAAAGATGTTAACTAAAACAGCTTTTACGTTATCGTCAGAAAGGATGATTTTGAATGCTTCAGAAACACGCTCTTTAGTTGCGCCGCCACCAACATCTAGGAAGTTAGCTGGCTTGCCGCCGTGTAGGTTTACGATGTCCATAGTACCCATCGCTAGGCCAGCACCGTTAACCATACAACCTACGTTACCGTCTAGTGCTACGTAGTTAAGCTCGAAGCTTGCTGCGTGTGCTTCACGAGCATCTTCTTGAGATGGATCGTGCATTTCACGGATTTTTGGTTGACGGTAAAGTGCATTTCCATCGATACCGATTTTGCCGTCAAGACAGTGAAGGTTACCTTCGTCTGTGATTACTAACGGGTTGATTTCAAGAAGTGCGAAATCAAAATCATTGAACATGTTGCCAAGACCCATAAAGATCTTAACGAACTGCTTCATTTGTGTAGGGTTAAGACCCAGTTTAAAACCTAACTCACGTGCTTGGTAAGCTTGAGGACCCACTAATGGATCGATCTCTGCTTTGTGGATAAGCTCTGGAGTTTCTTCAGCAACCGTTTCAATTTCAACACCGCCTTCAGTAGACGCCATGAAAACAACTTTGCGAGAAGCACGGTCAACAACTGCACCTAAGTACAATTCGTTAGCGATATCTGTACAGCTTTCTACTAAAATTTTAGCAACAGGCTGACCATTTTCGTCTGTTTGGTAAGTAACTAAGTTTTTACCTAACCAGTTAGCAGCGAATTCTTTTACTTCTTCGATTGTTTTAACTAGCTTAACACCGCCAGCTTTACCACGGCCACCTGCGTGAACCTGAGTTTTAACAACCCACATATCACCGCCAATTTTTTCGGCAGCTGCTGCAGCTTCTTCAGGTGTATCGCAAGCGAAACCCTGAGAAACTGGTAAACCATATTCGGCAAAAAGTTGTTTTGCCTGATACTCATGCAAATTCATGATGCTTTATCCAATTTTTTATACTAAAAGAGCTGAATATTTATGCAAATAAACAGCTATCCCAAATTGCGCACCTAGTATAGATCCCAAGGCTTAACATGAAAACCCCAGTAAGACCAAAGGCGCAAAAAAAAAGCTGTGAATTGTCATTCACAGCTTATATTTCATACTACTCGATTAAACATCCAGTAATAAGCGAGTTGGATCTTCAAGTAACTCTTTAATAGTCACTAGGAAACCAACTGATTCTTTACCATCGATTTGGCGGTGATCGTAAGATAGTGCCAAATACATCATTGGAAGAATTTCAACTTTACCATTTACAGCCATAGGACGCTCTTGGATTTTGTGCATACCCAAAATTGATGACTGTGGTAAGTTGATAATAGGCGTAGAAAGTAACGAGCCAAATACACCACCGTTAGTAATGGTAAAGTTACCACCTGTCATATCGTCAAGTGTTAGTTTACCGTCACGGCCTTTAAGGGCTAATTCACGAATACCTTTTTCGATTTCTGCAACAGACAGCTTGTCACAATCTTTAAGTACTGGTGTAACCAAACCACGTGGCGTAGATACAGCGATGCTGATATCAAAGTAATTGTGATAAACAATATCATCGCCATCAATTGATGCATTTACTTCAGGGAAGCGTTTAAGTGCTTCAGTTACTGCTTTCACATAGAAAGACATAAAGCCTAAACGAATACCGTGACGCTTTTCAAATACTTCTTGGTACTGCTTACGAAGGTCCATAATAGGTTTCATGTTTACTTCGTTAAACGTAGTTAACATTGCTGTTGAGTTTTTCGCTTCTAATAAACGATTAGCAATGGTTTTACGTAAGCGCGTCATTGGTACACGTTTTTGTGTACGGTCACCCATAGGTGCAGCTGGTGCTGAAGTATCTTCTTTCTTAGCCGCTGGAGCAGGCGCTTTCAAGAAAGTATCAACGTCTTCTTTCGTTACGCGGCCATTTTTACCTGTGCCTTTAATTTTAGACGCATCAAGACCTTTTTCAGCAATTAAACGACGTACAGAAGGCGTTAACACATCTGAGCTATCGTTAGACTCACTTGCAGCCGGCGCTTCTTCTGCTTTAGCTGCAGGTGCAGCTGGAGCACCGCCCGCTTTAACGTTACCAATAACTTGTTCACCAAGTACAGTATCGCCTTCTGCGTTTAGTTGCTCGCCCATGATACCGTCTTCTTGAGCTACTACTTCAAGAACAACTTTATCAGTTTCAATATCTACCAAGTTTTGGTCGCGAGTTACCGCTTCACCTGGTTGTACATGCCATGTAGCAATTGTTGCGTCTGCAACTGATTCTGGAAGTACAGGTACTTTAATGTCCACTTCTTTACCTTCTGATGCTGGAGCTGATTGCGCCGCAGGCGCGTCTTCTGATTTTTCAGGTGCGGCTTCTTCTTTTGCCGGAGCACTGTCACTTGCTGGTGCTGCATCAGCATCACCAAGTAAACCGATAACTTGGTCACCAAGTACCGTTGCACCTTCTTCTTGTGATATTTCAGTAATTACACCATCGTTTTGTGCAACCACTTCTAAAACCACTTTATCTGTTTCAATGTCTACTAAGTTTTGGTCACGGCTTACTTTGTCGCCTACACTTACATGCCATGTAGCAACGGTAGCATCTGCAACCGACTCAGGAAGAACAGGAACTTTAATTTCTGTGCTCATTGCTTATCCTTTCTTTTGTATAGTAAGCGCGTCTGCAACGAGCGCTTGTTGTTCTTTAGTATGTACTGACATGTAACCACACGCTGGAGATGCTGATGCCTTACGTCCCGCGTAAGTTAATTTAGCACCTTGTGGGATTGCATCAATAAAGTGATGTTGCGAACAGTACCAAGCACCTTGGTTTTGTGGCTCTTCTTGACACCAAACAAAATCAGTAACGTGCTGGTAACGCTCCATAATCGTGTCCATTTCTGCATGTGGGAACGGGTAAAGTTGCTCCACACGTACAATAGCAATGTTGTCTTGCTCAAGCTTACGACGCTCTTGTAATAGTTCGTAATAAACCTTACCACTACAAAATACCACGCGCTCTACTTTCTCAGGATTAATATCATCGATTTCGTCGATCATATTATGGAATACACCCTGTGAAAGTTCTTCAAGCGAAGATACCGCAAGTGGATGACGAAGTAATGATTTTGGTGTCATTACAATCAGTGGTCGACGAAGTGGTCGAACAGATTGACGACGAAGCATAGCGTAAACTTGTGCAGGTGTTGAAGGAACACACACTTGCATGTTGTGATCAGCACATAGTTGTAAAAAACGCTCTAAACGTGCAGAGCTATGCTCTGGACCTTGTCCCTCGTAGCCATGCGGCAGTAAACACGTTAGACCACATAAACGCCCCCACTTTTGTTCGCCAGAACTTAAGAATTGGTCAAATACTACCTGTGCACCATTAGCAAAGTCACCAAATTGGGCTTCCCAAAGTACTAATGAAGTAGGTTCAGCTGTTGCATAACCATACTCAAAAGCAAGCACGGCTTCTTCAGATAATACTGAATCGTATACTTCAAACGTACCTTGTTCTTCACTTAAGTGCTGAAGAGGTAAGTACGTTGAACCATCTGATTGACTATGAACTACAGCATGGCGGTGGAAGAAAGTTCCACGGCCTGAATCTTGACCCGTTAGACGAATATCAGTGCCTTCAGAGGCAATTGTTGCATATGCAAGTGTTTCTGCCATACCCCAATCTAGTGGTTTTTCGCCACTGGCCATAAGCTTACGGTCATCGTAAATCTTTTTAACACGAGACTGTGCTTTATATTCTTCAGGGAACTGCGCAACTTGTTCGCCAAGTGCTTTTAGCTTGTCTACCGGTACGCTTGCGTCGTAGTCAACATTCCACTCGTGTCCTACATACTTAGCCCAATCAGATGAGTGTGAAGTCTCTGGCTGGATTTCTTCAACAACACAGTTACCTTCATCTAAGCCGTTACGATATTCATCGGCTAAAGCTTTCACCTCATTCTCTGTGAATGAACCTTCAGAAATAAGTTGATCAGCGTAGATAAGGCGAGGTACCGCATGTTTTTTAATTTTTTGATACATAAGAGGCTGTGTAGCATTAGGCTCATCAGCTTCGTTATGGCCGTGGCGGCGGTAACATACTAAATCGATTACTACGTCACGTTTAAACTGATTTCTGAAATCAAGTGCAAGTTGAGTAACAAATGCAACGGCTTCAGGATCATCAGAATTAACGTGGAAGATTGGCGACTGAACCATTTTTGCAATGTCAGTACAATAATCAGTAGAACGTACGTCATCTTGTTTTGAGGTTGTAAAACCAACTTGGTTATTTACAACTATACGGATACTACCACCACATGAGAAGGCGTTTGTTTGTGACAAGTTAAATGTTTCTTGTACAACACCTTGGCCTGTAATTGCCGAGTCACCGTGGATGGTAATTGGTAATGCTTTACTACCTGAGCTGTCACCTAAGCGGTCTAAACGAGCTCTTACAGAACCCATAACCACAGGATTAACAATTTCTAGGTGAGATGGGTTGAACGCAAGCGCCATGTGAACATTGCCACCTTTGGTCGCAAAGTCAGAAGAATAACCCATATGGTATTTAACATCACCCGAGCCTAACGTATCGTTGTGTTTGCCAGCAAACTCATCAAACAACTCAGATGGGTTTTTACCTAACACGTTAACTAGTACGTTTAGACGCCCGCGGTGAGCCATACCAATAACAGCTTCTTTTTGCCCGCTTTCGCCAGCACGGTGAATAAGTTCTTTAAGCATAGGAACTAACGCATCACCACCTTCAAGTGAGAAACGTTTAGCACCAGGGAACTTTGCACCTAAATATTTTTCAAGACCATCTGCTGCGGTTAATCCTTTAAGGATACGCAATTTTTCTTCTTTAGAAAAAGTAGGTCGTGATTGAACAGACTCTAAACGCTGTTGTAACCAACGCTTTTCTTCTGTTGATGTGATGTGCATATACTCAGCACCGATAGAACCACAATAAGTAGTTTTTAGTGCTTGGTATAGTTCACCTAAAGGCATAGTATCGCGGCCTACGGCAAACGATCCTACATTAAATTCGCGGTCAAAATCAGCTTTAGATAAGTCGTGGTACTCTAGCTCTAAATCTCGAACACGCTCTCGTTGCCAAATGCCTAGCGGATCTAGGTTAGCATTTTGGTGTCCTCGAAAGCGGAAAGCATTAATAAGTTGTAGTACTTTGACCTGTTTAAGATCACCGCCACTACCCTCAGCTACCACTACCTCTCTATGCTTGTTTTTAGCAAGCGCCGCAAACTGTGAACGAACTTCTGAATGCTTTACTTCAACATCCACACCATCTACTTTTGGTAATTGTTCGAACACTTCTCGCCATTCTTCTGGCACAGAAGTCGCATCATCTAAATACGCTTCATAAAGCTCTTCTACATAAGCAACGTTGCCGCCGTTTAAATGTGAAGATTCTAGCCATGCCTTCATCACACCTTCGTGCATTTATAAGCCCTTTTCTTTAGCGCAGAAATTAATAGTTGTTATAACAAGATGGCTAATAAAAATATTAGCCATCTTACGTTACTAAGTGATTAAACCGCGCGGTTTAATAACATAGATTTGATTTGTCCAATTGCTTTGGTCGGGTTAAGACCCTTAGGACAAACGCTAACACAGTTCATGATACTGTGGCAACGGAACACACTGAACGCATCGTCTAAGTCTGCTAAACGCTCTTCAGTTGCCGTATCGCGGCTATCAGCCAAGAAACGGTAAGCATGAAGAAGGCCTGCTGGACCAATGAACTTGTCTGGATTCCACCAGAACGAAGGACACGATGTAGAACAACATGCACATAAAATACACTCGTAAAGCCCATCTAATTTATCACGTTCTTCAATAGATTGAAGACGTTCACCAGCCGCTGGCTGATCGTTAATTAGGTATGGTTTAACTTTTTCGTACTGAGTGTAGAACTGACTCATGTCAATAACAAGGTCACGTACCACAGGTAAGCCAGGTAAAGGACGAATTACAATAGTACCTTTGCCACCTTTTTGCAGCGTAGATAATGGTGTAATACATGCTAAACCATTTTTACCATTCATGTTAACACCATCAGAACCACACACGCCTTCACGACATGAGCGACGGAATGATAAAGTAGGATCTTGCTCTTTTAATAATAAAAGTGCGTCCAATACCATCATGTCCTGACCTTCCTCTGTTTGCAAAGTGTATTCTTGCATTCGAGGTGCGTTATCAACGTCCGGATTGTAACGATAAACTGAAAATTGTACTTGTGCCATCGTCTCGCTCCTAGTAGGTACGTGCTTTAGGTGGGAACGCTTCACGCGTCTTAGGCGCGTAGTTTACTTCACGCTTGCTCATTTCATCCGTAACAGGATTGAATACTGAGTGACATAACCAGTTTTCGTCATCACGATCTGGGTAGTCAAAGCGAGAGTGTGCACCACGGCTTTCAGTACGGAAGTTTGCAGCAACTGCAGTTGAGTATGCTGTTTCCATAAGGTTATCTAGTTCAAGACATTCGATACGCTGCGTATTAAAGTCAGATGATTTATCATCAAGACGCGCATGTTGTAGACGTTCACGAATCTCTTTAAGCTCTTTAAGACCTGTCGCCATAGAGTCACCTTCACGGAATACCGAGAAGTTAAGCTGCATACATTGTTGTAAGTCTTTTTTGATTTGTACTGGGTCTTCACCTTGACCAGCCGTTGAATTTTCCCAACGATTAAAGCGAGCAAGCGAAGCATCTATGTCAGATGCAGAAGGCGCTTTAGTAATTTCAACTTCGTTTAGGTATTTACCTAAGAAGTTACCAGCAGCACGACCAAATACAACTAAATCAAGTAATGAGTTACCACCTAGGCGGTTTGCACCATGTACAGATACACAGGCAATCTCACCAACTGCAAACAAGCCTTCTACTACTTTTTCGTTACCATTGGCATCGATTTGTAGCGCTTGACCATTTACGTTAGTTGGAACACCACCCATCATGTAATGACACGTAGGTATTACCGGAATTGGCTCTTTAGCAGGGTCAACGTGAGCGAATGTTTTAGCAAGATCACAAACACCTGGTAGGCGTAGATTAAGTGTCTCTTCACCTAAGTGGTCAAGTTTCAACTTAATATGTGGACCCCATGGACCATCACAACCACGACCTTCACGGATTTCAGTCATCATTGAACGTGCAACTACATCACGAGACGCTAAGTCTTTTGCGTTTGGTGCATAACGTTCCATGAAGCGTTCGCCATCTTTATTTAAAAGATAACCCCCTTCGCCACGACAACCTTCTGTTACAAGTGTACCAGCACCTGCTATACCCGTTGGGTGGAATTGCCACATTTCCATATCTTGCATAGCAACGCCAGCGCGGGCTGCCATACCAACACCATCACCCGTATTAATGTGGGCATTCGTTGTCGATGCGAAAATACGACCAGCACCGCCGGTTGCAAGCACAACAGCTTTTGATTTGAAGAAAGTGATTTCACCTGTTTCAATCTCAATTGCTGTACAACCTACTACATCACCGTTATCGTTTTTAACTAAATCAAGTGCATACCATTCAGAGAATACATTGGTTTGGTTTTTTACGTTTTGTTGGTATAGAAGGTGTAATAAAGCATGACCAGTACGGTCAGCTGCTGCTGCAGTACGTGCAGCTTGTTCACCACCAAAGTTTTTCGATTGACCACCGAAAGGACGTTGGTAAACACGGCCATTTTCAAAACGCGAAAATGGTAAACCCATGTTTTCTAATTCAGTAATAGCTTCTGGGCCAGTTTGACACATGTATTCGATAGCGTCTTGGTCGCCGATAAAATCGGAACCTTTAACGGTATCGTACATATGCCATTCCCAGTTATCTTCGTGCGAATTACCTAGCGCTACTGTAATACCACCCTGTGCAGATACAGTGTGAGAGCGTGTTGGGAATACTTTAGATATCAACGCACACGTTTTGCCTGATTCTGTAATGGCAAGAGCGGCGCGCATACCTGCACCACCTGCACCAATTACAACGGCGTCAAATTCACGAACAGAATATTTCACTTAAACACCCCATAAAACGATTAGACCAATAGCTACGTAAGCAACGGCCATCAGGTTTAATACAAAGCCTAAAACAGCGCGTAGTTTAGCGTTTTTAACGTAATCCGTTAAAACTTGCCAAAGGCCAATGCGGGTATGAACCATCATGCATACTAGGGTAATTAGCGTAAACCCCTTCATAGCAAGATTAGAGAATAGGCCTGTCCAGGCTTCGAAAGTGACTTCTGGCATTGCTAAAAAATAGCCGATAATAAAAATCGCATATGCGGTAATTACTAGAGCCGTGGTACGTAAAGATACGAAATCTTGTACACCATCACGTTTAAGAGTTGCTTGATTTAAGACCATATCCACACCCCTGCCAGTACGGCAAATACAACGCCAAGTGCCATTGCAACTTTAGCGCTCAGGTTACCCGATTCAAGTTCTTCCCAGTGGCCCATATCCATAATGATGTGACGGATACCACCAATAAGGTGATAACCCAATACAGAAAGTGTGCCCCAAGCTATGAATTTGGCAATGAATCCGCTAAACAGACCCTTGACGAATTCAAAACCTTCAGCTGAAGAAAGAGACTCAGACCAAGCCCAAATGACAAACGTTAAAGCAAAAAATAATGCAACACCGGTGACGCGGTGAAAAATTGATGCTTTAGCCGTTGCCGGCATAGATATAGTTGTTAGATCTAGATTTACAGGTCTTTGCTTTTTCACAGTTACTTGCCCATCTTGCTCACATTGGAGCTCATCTACTTGTTTTTCTAAAACCCACCAAAATTTCTGGTGGAACTATCAAAGTAAACGTGTCAATACAGCAAAAGTTCACAAATCTGCAAAAATTACGCTGTAAAAATATGTTTACCTAAATACAAAGCGGTTTAAAACCTCCGATAGTATATATACCCAAAGGTTGTTTTACAATTCTTGTTTAGTTAGAGACGTTTGCGAATTAGCCGATAGTATAATATTTAATTGATGGCGAATATTTATTATACATATGTGCATAATGTTTATAAAAATTGACTTTAACCCCCTCTTTCACGTTAAAATGCGAAGATGTGCTTAAAACAAGATTTCAGAACTTTAAAAATCTAAAAATCAGAATAGATATCTTAATAGGAGATACATAGATGGCAGATAAAAAAGCCACAGTCCATATTGATGGACTAGATCCAATCGAACTTCCAATTTATCAAGGCACTGCTGGCCAAGATGTAATCGACGTACGTACGCTCGGTTCACATGGTCACTTTACTTATGACCCAGGTTTCATGTCGACTGGCTCTTGTGAATCTGCAATCACCTACATTGATGGTGGTAAAGGCGTATTATTACACCGTGGTTACCCAATTGAGCAATTAGCTGAAGACTCTAACTACATCGAGCTTTGTTACTTACTATTAAACGGTGAGTTACCAACTCAGGCGCAATACGATGCATTTGCAAAAGAAATCACGCATAACACTATGCTTGATGAAAAAATTGCTAACTTTTTCCAAGGTTTCCGCTTCGATGCTCACCCAATGGCCATGCTATGTGGTGTAGTAGGAGCATTATCTTCTTTTTACCACGAAGATCTTGATATTACTGATGCAAGCCAACGTAAAACAAGCGCGATTAAACTTGTTGCTAAATTACCAACTATTGCAGCTATGGCGTACAAAACAAACATTGGTCAACCGTTTGTTTACCCACGTAACGACTTAAGCTATGCAGAAAACTTCTTACACATGATGTTCTCTGTACCGGCTGAAGAATACAAAGTTAACCCTGTTACAGCCAAAGCAATGGATAAAATCTTCATGCTTCATGCTGATCACGAGCAAAACGCTTCAACGTCAACAGTACGTTTAGCGGGTTCTTCAGGCGCTAACCCATATGCTTGTATTGCTGCTGGTATCGCGTCTCTTTGGGGTCCTGCTCACGGCGGTGCTAACGAAGCATGTTTAAACATGTTAGAAGAAATTGGCTCTGTTGATCGTATTGATGAGTACGTTGCAAAAGCAAAAGATAAGTCTGACCCGTTCCGTCTTATGGGCTTTGGCCACCGTGTTTACAAAAACTTCGACCCACGCGCTACGGTAATGCGTCAAACATGTCATGAAGTTTTAGCAGAGCTTAACATTCAAGATCCACTTCTTGATATCGCTATGAAGCTTGAACAAATTGCCCTTGAAGATCCATACTTTGTAGAGAAGAAACTTTACCCTAACGTTGATTTCTACTCAGGTATTATCTTAAAAGCGATTGGTATTCCAACAAGCATGTTCACTGTAATTTTTGCTATGGCACGTACAGTTGGTTGGATCACTCACTGGGATGAGATGCTATCTCAACCTGGTCATAAGATCAGCCGCCCTCGTCAAATGTATACTGGTTACACGCAACGTGACTTCGTATCAACTGACAAGCGCTAAACTTAGTTAGTTAAAAAAGGCCGCTTTTGCGGCCTTTTTTGTGCGCTTTGCTTGTCAATTTTATGAAACCGATTACAATTCCTGCCTAAATTTATAGATGTTGAATAGCCATGCCTTCTCAAGAGTTTGATATAACAAAAATTCGCAATGACTTCCCTACTTTAAACCAAACCCTTAATGGCAACCCTTTAGTTTATTTAGACTCTGGCGCAACGTCGCAAAAGCCACAAAGCGTGATTGATGCAACCACTCGTTTTTATAATTTAGGCAACGCAAACGTTCACAGAGGCCGTCACACCTTAAGCGAGCGCGCTACTGAGCAGTATGAAGCAGCAAGATTAAAAATAGCAGATTACTTTAACGTAAAGGCTAATGAAATAGTCTGGACAAAAGGTGCAACAGAGGCGCTAAACTTACTTGCTCATGGCCTACAAAGTCAAATTACTCACGAAGATACGGTATTAATTACGCCACTTGAGCACCATGCTAATATCGTTCCTTGGCAGGTATTAACGCAAAATACGGGGGCAACACTATCTGTAGTCCCCCTAGAGCAAAACGCGACGTTTAATATAGCGCGTTGCATAGACTTTATCACTCACACTAAAGCAAAGGTGCTGTGTATCAGTCAGGCCTCTAACACATTAGGTAATATTACCAATTTAGCCCCACTAATAGCTGCAGCGAAAGCAGTCGGCACGTTAGTTGTTGTCGATGGCGCACAAGGAGCTATGCATTTACGCCCTAATTTAAAACAGCTCGGGTGCGATTTTTATGTTTTCTCAGCACATAAAATGCTTGGCCCTACGGGTGTTGGGGGCTTATATGGACGCTATGAATTACTCAATGCGCTTACCCCGTACCAAACGGGTGGTGAGATGATTGATACCGTTACCCTTGAAAAAAGCACCTATCGAGACGCTCCTGCAAAATTTGAGACTGGCACCCCAAACATAGCCGGAGTAATTGGCTTTAGTGCAGCAATTGATTATTTATCAGCCCTAAACATACAACAATTACAGCGATATGAGCGGACAATTTTTAATTATGCAGCGACACAGCTAAGCAAAATTGATGGGGTTACTATCTATAGTGACCTAAACAATAATATTGGTACCCTTAGTTTCAATTATAAAGCTGAACACCCTTACGATTTGGCAACTTTGCTTGACGGATTTGGCGTTGCAGTGCGTAGCGGTCACCATTGTACGCAACCATTAATGCATCATTTAGGGGTAAAAGGCACAGTTAGAGCAAGCTTTGCATTTTACAATACTCATCAAGATGTAGATAATTTCATCCATGCCTTGAAAGAATCGATTGATTTATTAGACTAATTTAGGATAACTCATGACAAATACGTTTAACAGCGTAATTAAACCTATACAACATGCGCAATCTTGGCAGCAAAAATATCGCGAAATAATGCTTTTGGGCAAAACACTTCCCGCTTTAGCGGATGTACTTAGAACCGATGACGCACTTGTTCCTGGGTGTGAGAGCAAAGTGTGGATGTTTATGGAGTTTGACGATAGCGAGAATCGTTTAGTGGTTATTGGCGATTCAGACACCCGCATTGTAAAAGGCTTATTAGCGATAATTTTAGCGCTTTATAATGGCTTAACACCTGAAGAAGTCGTGAATATTAATGCGTATGACGAATTTGAAAAGTTAGGCTTGATTAAACACCTTAGTGCATCTCGTGGGAACGGAATAAAAGCCATGGTAGAAGCAATTCAAAGCATGGCAGCAAACAAGCTCAATTAAACTATTGAGCTTGTTGTAAACGCTGTTTTTTATCTAAATATTTACGTACCGCTTTAGCCGCTACAAAAAAGCCAAAACTTCCTGTGATCATAGTGACCGAGCCAAACCCGTTATTACAATCCATATTCATTGTACCATCGGCATTTTGTTTAGCATGGCATACACTGCCATCACTGCCTGGGTAAACTAGTTGCTCAGTTGAGTACACACAATCAATATTAAATTTGCGTTTTGGGTTGTTACTAAAATTATATTGTTTGCGTAAAATATAACGCACTTTAGCAAGTAGCGGATCTTGCGTGGTTTTAGCCACATCGCCAAATGTTATTTGGCTAGGATCAGTTTGCCCGCCCGCGCCGCCTGTAGTAATAATAGGCATTTTATTACGCTTACAATGAGCAATAAGCGCTGCTTTTTCCTTAACTGCATCAATACAGTCAATAACGTAATCAAAACCTTGAATATGCTCACGAATATTTTCAAGAGTAATAAAGTCATCTATCACAGTTACTTTACACTCTGGGTTTATCAGTTCGCAGCGACTTTTCATTGCATCTACTTTGGCTTGGCCAATACTGCCGCTAAGCGCATGAATTTGCCTATTTACGTTCGTCGCGCAAATATCATCTAAGTCAATTAAAGTGATCTTACCCACGCCTGTACGTGCTAAAGCTTCGGCGGTCCAACTTCCTACACCGCCTATTCCCACTACACAAAAATGGGCTTGTTGTAGCCAATCAAATTGTTGGTTACCGTATAGGCGTTTAATTCCGCCAAAACGAATATCTGTTACTTGTTCGCTCATTTACCAATCCAGTTCCCACGGCGATTGCCATGCTTGAAATTCTTGCTGATTAATTAATTGCTGGTACTCATCACCCGTAGCAGGCAGCAAAGTGCAATTAATTTGCTCCCCATGCCATACAAAACTTAACGCATAGGCATGAAGATACGCTCTCTCAGCTGCGCTACCGCTATAGAGTGAATCGCCTAAAATTGGCGCCCCTAAACTTTTTAATGCCACTCTAAGTTGGTGAGTTTTACCCGAATATGGCTTTAATATATACGCCCTAAACCCCGGCTTATAACTAAAAGAATAAAAGCGGGTAATGGCTGGGTTTTGCATGGTCGGTAAAAGCTTAAACATGCCCCTACGAGACTTAGCCATATCACCTTTTATCCACCCTTGCTTTTTTTTAGGTTTAGTATTGCTTATTGCTAAATAAAACTTGTTTATTGCATGCTCAGTAAAAAGAGACGTAAATTTAGCAGCGGCTTCTTTATTGCGACTAAGAATAATAAGGCCAGAGGTCACTTTATCAAGGCGATGAACAGCAAATAATTTTTCGCCCGTTTGCTGCTCAGCTAACACCACAAACCCTTTTTCACCTTCTGAGTGAAAATTAAGCCCCGCTGGTTTTTCAAATATGTAAAAATCAGCGTGGCTAAACACTATGGGTAATTCTCTTTTTACCATTATTAAGCTTGCTTAGCTTTTAGGTAGGCAATCACTTTTTCTAGATCCTCGGGCGTATCAACCCCAGCATGTGGCGTTACTTTAGCCTGCTCAATTTTGATAGCGTAACCATGGTATAACACCCTAAGTTGCTCTAGCGACTCAAGTACTTCAAGCGGCGATACACTTAGCTCAATATACTGCTTAATGAAGCCCGCGCGATAAGCATATATACCCACATGACGTTGAAAAGGCGTTATATCTAACACACTGTCGTTATTTAACATTGCGCTTCTGTCAAACGGAATACTGGCACGTGAAAAGTACAACGCATTTTTATTAATATCACTAACTACTTTCACTGCATTAGGATTAAATACTTCATCTTGTTCTTCAATGGCTACACTTAATGTTGCCATTGGCGCGCTCGAATTATTAAGTAAAGTGGCAACTTGAGATACGTTTTCGCTTGCAAGTAATGGCTCATCACCTTGTACATTTACCACCACGGTTTCAGCATCTAGCTTAAGTAAGTCAACCACCTCGGCCAAGCGTTCAGTACCCGATTGATGATCTTCTCTCGTCATGAGCACATCATTTGTGAACGATTTAACAGCATCAAACACTTTTTGATGATCGGTTGCAATAACCACTTTACTTGCACCTGACAAACACGCTTTTTCATACACATGTTGAATCATAGGCTTACCGCAAATGTCGGCTAATGGTTTGCCAGGTAAACGGGTAGACGCGTAACGTGCAGGTATTACAACTACGAATTCCACTTATCAACCTCATCTTGAGATAGCTCACGTGCTTCATTTTCTAAAAGTACTGGTATATCGTCGCGTACAGGGTATGCAAGTTTGGCTGCGGTGCTGATAAGTTCTGCATTGTCTTTATCAAAACGAAGCTTTCCTTTACACACAGGGCAAGCAATTATTTCAAGTAATTTTGTATCAAAGGCCATTGAGGATCCCTTTTTGTTTTAATAATAAATCTAATTTATGTATAACAGCATCTGTAGGTTTTGCATTAACAGGTAGGTAGTACCAATTATCTTTTGCAAAGTCTCTACATTTTACCGCATCTTTTTCTGTCATTAATACGCTGTCGTCATTAAATTGAGTAAAATCAGCCAAGCTATAAGCATAGTGATCTCTAAAATGATGCGTTGAAAGCAGCTGAATATTTTGATCTTCTAGTGTATTTTCAAAACGCTTCGGGTTACCAATAGCACTAACCGCATGGCCTTGTTCAATTGTTTTGTTCACTGGAGTATTGTCAGCAACGTGCCTAAGCCCACTCGTTTTTAAAACGTAGCTATGTGGTGCGCCCCCACCATTTTCAATCACTAAATCAACGCTATTTAATCTGTGTTTTGTTTCACGTAATGGTCCTGCGGGCATAACAAAGCCATTGCCAAACTGCCTTTGGCTATCAACAATGCAACACTCTATATCGCGCGCCATTTTATAATGTTGCATACCATCATCAGAAATAATGACATCCACACAAAATTGCTGCTCTAATAATGTAATATTGGCTTCTCTATCCGGCCCAACAACTAGAGGACACTTTAAACGATTAAATAAAAGTATTGGCTCATCACCGGCTTGCGCACTTGTTACACCGCGCTCTACCACCAGCGGGTAGCTTTTTACTTTACCGCCGTAGCCACGGCTAATAATACCCACTTTTAGGCCTTGCTCTGACAAGTATTCGTACAGCCATAATACAAATGGGGTTTTGCCATTTCCACCTACACTTATATTGCCCACCACAATCACTTTAGATTTAGCTTTAAAAGATTTAGCAATACCACATTGATAAAACCCTTTTCTAATACTGGCAATTAACCAAAAAAGTGCAGCTAACGGCAATAAAAGTAGTGTTATAAAACCAAATGGTTTATACCAGCTTTGCTCGATTTTACTCACCCGTGTTCACCAAATTGCATTTTGCAAAGCGCAGAATACGTGCCGTCTTTGGCAAGTAAACTTTGGTGATCACCACTTTCAATCACCCGACCGCCGTCGATAACGTATATTTTGTCGCTGTTTTCAATTGTTGATAAACGATGCGCAATAACAATCGACGTTTTATCTTGCATTAACGTGTCTAGTGCGTGCTGAATGAGCTTTTCTGACTCGGTGTCTAGTGCTGATGTTGCTTCATCTAAAATTAAAATAGGCGCATCTTTTAATATAGCGCGCGCAATTGCGATACGTTGACGTTGACCACCAGAGAGCATCACCCCGTTTTCACCAACCATGGTATTGAGCTGTTCAGGTAAATCTTTAACAAATTCCCATACGTGGGCTTGTTTGACCACCTCTTCTAACTGCTGCGGTGTTATTTTACGGGTTAGTCCATAACAAATATTGTTGGCAATTGTGTCATTAAATAACACCACTTGCTGAGATACCAAAGCAAACTGGCGGCGTAAATCTGCCAGTTTATATTTATCAAGCGCAACGCCGTCGAGTAAAATTTCACTGGGTGCTTCTAAGTCATAATAACGTGGTAATAAATTAGAAATAGTTGACTTACCCGAGCCTGAACGCCCTACAAGCGCGATGCTTTCACCGGCCTTTATACTTATTGATAGGTTATTTAAAACAGCTTCATCTTTAGTGGGGTATTTAAAGGTCACATTTTTAACCTCAATTTCACCCTTCACTTTATCTACGCTGTAAGTACCTTTATCTTTTTCTATTTCTTCATCTAAAACTAAAAAAATACTTTGCGCTGCAGAAATACCACGCTGCATATCACTGTTCACGTTTGCTAATTGTTTAAGCGGACGTAAAAGCATCATCATAGATGAAATAAGTACAACAAAATCGCCGGAGCTTATCGTATCTATCATTGAAGGCATAGAAACAACCCATAAAATAACAGCCATTGCACTGGCCGCTAGTACTTGAATGACCGACACGCTTAACGCTTTAGTGGCATCCATTTTTATACGTTGCTGGCGATTATGATTATTGATTTTTGAAAACTGGTCGATTTCCTGTTGTTGGCCACCAAACCCATGTATAACCTTATGGCCACTTAACATTTGCTCAGAGCTTCGGGTAACCTGGCCCATGGCCGACTGTATGTTCTTCGAAATATGGCGAAAACGTTTAGATACAAACGTAACAATAATTGCCACTAAAGGAATGATCACTAAAAATATCAGTGAAAGCTTCCAGCTGGTATAAAACATAACGCCAAGTAAAAAAACCACAAAAGCGCCTTCACGTACTACAATTAGTAATGCTTTAGTAATTGCTTGCTGAACTTGTTCTGTGTTAAAGGTGATTTTTGAAATTAAATCACCTGTAGAGTTTTTATCATGAAACGACACAGGCAAATGTAATATGTGTTCAAATAACTGCTGGCGTAAAGCGCGTACTACTTGCGAGCCTACATAGCTTAAGCAATAAGAAGACATAAAATTAAACAGGCCACGCCCTATAACTAACGCAATAACTACAAAAGGAGCATAAGCTAACACTTCGTTATTTCGTTGATTTAAGCCTTCATCAATAAAAGGTTTCATTAATTGAATAAATAAAGCATCCATACCTGAGTAGCCGATCATTCCAATAATAGCAACGAAGGCAACGCTTTTATAATCACCGACGTAAGAAATCAACCGCTTATAGATTTGTGTAGTACTTTGACTCATATTACTCTCGTTATACAATTTCAGCCCTTATTGTATCCTTCAAACAGCCAAAACTAAACGTCAATCTTCTATAAACCAATAACTTTCGTGTTTGCGAGCCGTTGTCACTTCAAAGCCATCTTTATATATACTCACAGTAATTTGCCCATCACGTGCAGTCACATATTGTTTAGCATTTATTGCTTTGTAGCGTGAAACTACACTTTCACTGGGAAATTGCCACTGTCCTTCAAAGGCTGTTGAATGAATAACGGTGTGCGGATTAACATGGTCGATAAATTCCATGCTAGAAGACGTATCACTACCGTGATGAGGGCTTAAAACCACATCGGCTTGCAATGAATGAGTTTTAATAAGACTCAGCTCACGCGCTTTAGAAATGTCACCTGTTAATAGCATCGTAAGTTGTGGCGATTTAACTAATAACACACAGGAGTTATCGTTTTCATTATCATATTTATCACTCGAAAAACTACTGATATGCAAGTCATTAAAGTTATAGTCCAAAGAGTTACATCGCGTGGTAATGCCATGTGGATGAAACCGTTTAAAGCTATCACCAAACCCTGCTTTAATAAAATGAGCAGCCCCTCCTGCATGGTCATTATCTTGATGGCTTATTATGGAATCACTAACAGTTAAATTGTGGGCTTTTAAATACGGAATTAACACACTGTATGTACGGCTAAATCGGTTGAAGTAGCTAGGTCCAAAGTCATAAACCAATGCTTGATTATCTTTTTCTAGTAATGTCATTAGCCCGTGCCCCACATCAAACACATGTAACTGCCAAAGCGGTTTAGGTAAAAACATGTAATCAACCAATGCGACGAACAAGGGAATAATTGCCAAGCGTTTAAACGGGCTAAACCACGCTATTAAAATAAATATATAAGCCGCAATTAAATACAGCGTGCGTGGTTTCGCTATATCTAACCACCTGTATTGCCAAGGTATAGCATCCATATAATCAAGTAAAATGCGCAGCATATTATCGAACAACACTATAACCGGCGTTATATCTACCACCGTGCTAATAATCGTAATTAGCAGCAAACATGGCATAATTACTACGCTCAATAATGGAATGGCTACTAGGTTAATAATAAGCCCTACAATACTCACACCACTAAAATAAATAAGGGTAATAGGCATAAGCGCAATAAACAAAGCAACCTGAATAATACACAGCGCCAATAGTACGCTAAGCCAATTATATTTCGTTTTAGGAAGTCGTTTTATAACTAGATAAATAATTGCAACAGCAATAAAAGAAAAATATAACCCGGGGTTTAAAACATTAAAGGGGTTAATAAGTAATACCGCGACTAGGGCATATAATATGCTTCGCCATCTTAATGGCTGTTTAGCCACAAAGTACAGCACCCAAGCGCATGTTAACATTATAAAAGCGCGAGTGGCTGAGAGTAAAAAATCACTTAAATACACATAAATAAATGCAGCTAACCAACCGGTAAAACTATAAAAAAATGTTAAGTTGATGGACTGTGCTACTCTAACTTTCAAAATGTATACTGTGTACTTACATAATAAATAAAAACAGCTGAATATAAGCCCTATATGTAACCCTGAAATTGCTAATAAATGGCTCAAGCCTAAGCTTTGCATCGTTTGCTTATTTTCAAAGGACATAAGAGACTTGTCACCACTTAATAGCGCATAATAAAGCCAATTAAGTGATGTTTTTTGAAATGTGCGTTTTAAAAATTCTCTATACTTAATAATTATTGAAGGAGAAGCCCCATGCAAAATACTGAGTTGTTTATTCAGTACTTTCCCTTTGAATAGTATGCGTTTTTTAAATGCATGCACGTTGTTATCAAACACGTTGATATTTTTTATTGTTCTAAATTCTTTCAACGCTATTGCTGCATCAAAGGTATCACCGTGCTTAATAAGTTGCTCAGAATCGACACTTAACATCGCTTTTGGCGCTTTAAATTTATGTATTTCATCCCCATTAAGCTTTAATAACGTTGCTTTTATATACTGGGGTTGCTTTGCTGAGATGACTTCATCGACATAGATTGTGGCTGGATAAGCGTAGTTATTTTCAACATTTGGCAACTTATAGCTATAAAACAGGTAAAAGTGCACAACAATGCAGCAAATAGCTAAAATAAACCCTAACAAAACATTTAAAAACGGCTTAAAATAGGCGCTCGCAATAAGGACAGATATTGTGATGACTGTAAACTCAAGGGTTTGATAATAAAATACGGTTGAAATACAGCCAATTACAAATCCAAGACTAATCCACACTGAAGTAAATGGTTGCTTGAAATGCCTAAGAAAACGATTCAACGATTTTTACCTGATCCTAATAAAATTAGGCATCATAAAACACTTAGAATATTCGGCCGCCTATTACAAGACGCCAATCTATGGCATTTGAACAGACGCTCTGCAAGAGGCGCATTTGCAGTAGGTTTATTTTTTGCGTTCATCCCTGTTCCTTTTCAGATGGTTTTAGCAGCCGCAGCAGCCATTGTTTTTAGAGTAAACTTACCTATTTCTGTTGCATTAGTATGGCTTACCAATCCACTAACAATGCCGCCAATATTTTATGGCTCATACCTTGTAGGTACGCTCGTTTTAAACCAACCAGAGCAGCATTTTGCATTTGAAGCCAGTTGGGCATGGTTTTTAGAAAGTCTTTCTACCATAGGCCCTGCATTTTTAATTGGCTCATTGGTTTGCGCTTCTATCGCTTCTGTTATTGCTTATTTTAGTATTGATATTATTTGGCGCCGCTCTGTGCGAAAAGCATGGCTTGCGCGTAATCAGTAAATTATAGACGAAAAAAAACCAACTTTTATAAGTTGGTTTTTTATCAACAGACTTAAGCTAAAATCTAAATACTCTTCGCAAGCCAACAAGCGGTAACAACAGTAGTGTATACCACGGGAAGCTTGCAGAGCTTCTTTCATAAAGCTCTTTTTCAATAGCGGCACAGTCTTCTACTTCGCCATCAATAGGTGTAAGTTTTACTGCAACAGCGACACTCTCGTACTCAATATTACCTTCAATATCGGTTTCTACATTACCAAAGGTATCGCGCTTTTCAACGGTTTTAGTAGCTACACCAAAGATTTCATTATCTTCATTAATAACCTTGGCTTCTGCCATCGTGTAGGCGTAGTCTGTTTCACCATCTGCTTCGTAACAAGGGAGCAAATCGTTTAGGTTGGTAATTTTATCGTCACCAATTTTATAGATAAACGCTTCTTTACGGCGGCTGTTTTCAGATGTACCCACTTCGCCTTCACCAACAACATATCCTTGGTTATTAATGTCATTGCCATAAGCACTTGAGCTATTAAAGTAACCAGTAGGGAAAACGGTATTGCCCGTACTTATATCATGATAGAAAAACTGATCACGAAGTGTGGTTTCAATACGCTTTGAAGCATAACCAACAATTATATCGTTGTCGTTTACTGCAAGTGCTTTACCCGAAAGCCAATCGTCTTCTTGGTCTATAAAATTAAACACGTCACCATTTTTAAAATACACAGGCATTGTTAAAATCGTGTCGTCGTTTTTATAGTAGCGAGCGTTAGACGAGCCTACAATTGTGCCATTGTTATTAAGTGCAAGCGCAGTGCTTGTAAAGGCAAAATCGTCATCATCTTCTGGTGTTAAGGCCAAGCCCAGTATTTCAGTAGAAGTGATATTAAATGCTTCATCAAGCTCCCACTTTACCGCACGCTCATCAAATACGCCTGTAGTAACACTCGAATTTAATAATTGTACACATGTAGAGGTTGGTTCGTCTTCGTTATCACAGTTATCTTCAATATTATCAAGACGATCTTCAGGAATACCTGTAGAAACATAGCCAACTACCGTATAGCCGTCGTTTGTTTTTATAATATCGTTAGCGCGGCTAGTACCGCCGTAATCGTCAAAATCAGGAACTAGCTCAACCTTTTGCGTGCCATCTTCAGAAATAACAATACCGCGTTCTATAAAGTCATGAGTAAACCATGTTTCTTCTTCATCTTCACCATCTGGGGTAAATGAAACTTTATCGTATGGTGCTGCACTCCAGCCAACACTCACGCCATCTTCGCTTACCGCGTTATAAAAGTTACTAATAGAACGTGTTAAACCATCGTAATCAACCGACTCTTCGTCAAATAAAACTTGCTCAGTAACATTGCCATCGTCAAATTTAATACCCACTACCGCACTTAGTTTTTGGTATTCAAAATCAGTGGGTCTGCCAGCTAAAAAGCTGACCATAAATGAATGTGCATCGGCGTTATTAAAAACAGCATCGTTATTTTCTATATCATCAAGTGTAAACGTGATTTCTTTATCACTTAATTCAAAATTGTACTCTTCACTGTCGTATGCATTTTCAATCACGCTTTCGGTAAAGTCGATATAGCTTATATCGATTGGTAAATTATACAATCCGTTGGCAGTACCAATAATGTGCCCGCTTTCGCTTACGTCAGTTACGTAAGAATGTTTAGCGCCGTCAAGAGTACCTAGTTCTGTTAACTCATAGGTTGCACTTAATGCAGATGTACTCAATGTCGCTAAAATACTGGCAGCGAGTAATTTATATTTCATTTTAATCCTTACTACTGATTCTGTAATTCTTCAAGTTCTTCCCAGCGCTCAAACGCGGCTTCAAGGTCAGACTCAAGTTTTGCTAAATGGTTCAATGCATTAGTGGTAACGTCACTATCTTGTTTGAAAAAGTCAGGATCGCTCACTACAGCTTGCTGCGCTTCTACAGCGGCTTCAAGTTGTTCCATTTTATTGGGTAGCTGCTCTAATTCAAGTTTTAATTTGTAAGAAAGCTTAGTACTTTTGTTTTCAGGTTTTTTAACAGAAACAGGCGCAGGTTTTACGTCTTTTTTTGGTGCTTGATGCTGTTTTTCTTGCTCGGCTAAATAACTTAAATAAGCTTGGTAATCGGTATACCCCCCCACCATATCAGTTATTTTACCATCCCCTTCAAACGCCCATACACTGCTACATGTATTATCAATAAACTCACGGTCATGGCTTACTATAAGCACAGTTCCTTGATACTGATTAATAATTTCTTCGAGTAACTCTAATGTTTCAATATCCAAATCATTGGTTGGCTCATCGAGTACTAAAATATTGGATGGTTTTAAAAATAATTTCGCGAGTAAAAGCCTATTTTTTTCACCACCAGAGAGTGCTTTTACAGGTGTACGCGCACGTGCCGGGGGAAATAAAAAGTCTTGCAAGTAACCAAGTACATGACGAGAGCGCCCGCCCATCATTACCTCTTGTTTACCCTCGGCAACGTTATCTTGAACAGTAGCCTCTTCATCAAGCTTTTGTCTGTATTGGTCAAAGTAAGCAAATTCAAGGTTCACACCTTGCTTAACATGCCCACTATCAGCTTCTAACTCACCAAACAGCAGCTTGAGTAGTGTTGTTTTACCAATACCATTTGGGCCGACTAAACCAATGCGATCTCCCCGCATAACAAGGGTAGAGAAATCATCAGAAATCACTTTATCTTTAAATGCATGATTCAAGTGCTTTGCTTCAAATACTAACTTGCCTGATCTGTCTGCCGTTTCAATATTAAAATCAGTTTTACCTACTTGCTCTACACGGGCTTTGCGTTCAACACGTAGCTGTTTTAGTTCACGTACACGGCCTTCGTTGCGTGTACGACGCGCTTTAACCCCTTGACGGATCCATGCTTCTTCTTCAGCTAAACGCTTATCAAAAAGCGCATTTTGTGTTTCTTCTACTTTTAAGTCGTGCGCTTTTTGTTCAAGGTAGGTTGCATAATCTCCAGGGTAAGATATAAGTTTACCGCGGTCTAAATCTAAAATACGCGTTGCAACAGCACGAATGAACGCACGGTCATGGGATATAAATACAATACCGCCTTTAAACTCTTTTAAAAACTGCTCTAACCATTTAACGCTGTCTACATCTAAATGGTTAGTTGGCTCATCGAGCAACAGTAAATCAGGCTCGCTGACTAATGCCCGAGCTAAAGCAACTTTACGCAACCACCCACCCGATAGTGATTCTAACTTAGCATCTGGGCTAAGCTCTAAACGCGTTAATACTAGTTGAATTCGCGAATCAAAGCGCCAACCGTCACACGCTTCTAATTCGTTAGATAATCGCTCAAGTTTATTTAGTAATTTGTCGGTACAATCAGTTTGTAGTTGCGTGCTCACATGATGATAATCAATTAATAAATTGGCTATATCAGGCATGCCTTGCGCTACGTAATCAAATACTGAGCCGTTTGCCCCTTTAGGTGGATCTTGCTCTAAACGAGAGATTTTAATGCCACCTAATTGGTTAATTTCGCCATCATCTAAAATTACTTGGCCATCAAGTACTTTTAAAAGTGTTGATTTACCTGCGCCGTTTCGCCCTACAATACAGACGCGCTCGCCACTTTCAATAACCGCATCGGCATTATCTAATAATGGGTGGGTGCCATAAGCTAACTGCGCTTTTTGTATTCTTATTAAATCCATAAATACTGCTCTTTTATTCTTGCGCTAAAAATTCATGCACTGTTTGTGCATCAAACGGCCAATACAAAAGTTGGCCAGTTTTGCTTTCAAATACAGGAATACTTAACTGAAAACGCGCTAATAATTGCTCATCAGTCATAATATCGGTTAATTGAAGTGTGTTTTTATTACCTAAAACTGATAATAAAACCTGCTCCGCTTGCTCACATAAGTGACAGCCATCAGTGTGGTACAAAACAAAACTAGCCATGGGTAATCAACCAGCTGTTGTGTATTTTTTTATTCCGTTTGAAGTCAGGTGATAACGTTTTGTCTGAAATATTTTCAGCTTTTAACCCCAAGCCCATTAAACCTACTTCATCCATTACAAAACCACGTTTGTTATTAGAAAAAATTAATGTACCCGACGGGCTCAAGATTTTTTTAACCCAAGTAAGTAATTTAATATGATCGGTTTGCACATCAAACGCATCTTTCATTCGTTTAGAATTAGAAAACGTTGGAGGATCTAAAAATATTAAATCGTATTGGCCTTGAGCGTATTCTAGCCATTTTAAACAATCAGCCTGCTCAAAACGGTAACGAGTATTGCTAATATCATTTAACGCAAAGTTATCTTGGGCCCACTTGAGGTAGGTTTTTGATAAATCAACAGTGGTAATTGCTTTTGCACCACCGAGTGCCGCGTGCACAGAGGCTGTACCTGTGTAGGCGAATAAGTTTAAAAAGCGTTTGTCTTTTGCATTTTGCTGAATATAACGACGCGCTAAACGATGGTCTAAAAATAGCCCTGTATCGAGGTAATCAAACAAGTTTACTTTAAACTTAGCGCCAAACTCTTCCACCACCATAGTACGGTTTTGTTTAGCCATTGGGGTATACTGCTCTTCCCCTTTTTGTTTTTTACGCACTTTAACGGCTATGTTTTCAGGCGCAATGTTTAGCTGCTGTGCAGTTAAGCTAATCACATCTTGAAGACGCTTTTCTGATGTTTTTTCATCAATTTCTTTCGGCGCTGCGTATTCAAAAATAACAGCAGAGTCGCCATAAATATCAACCGCTACGTTGTACTCAGGAATATCAGCATCATAAACGCGATAAGCTTGTACTTCGTTTTGTTTAAGCCAATTTTTGAGGCTCTGCTTATTCTTTTTTAGACGATTAGCAAACGACATTGAGCCTTCAAAATTAAGCGCCGGTTTGTCGTCACTTGTCAGGCTTACTTGTTTATCATCTAACTGATATAAATTTAGTTCTACATCTAATGGGCCATTTTTAAATTTATAACGCTTTTGTTTAACCAGTTTTAACAGCTTAAATAGGCTTTCATCCATGCCTAGTAACGCAAGCTTCCAATGATTAAAGTGCTTTTTAAAACCCACTCCCATGCTTCGGTGTAAATTTACCAGCTCGGCCATAGAACCAATACGCTCACCGTACGGTAAGTTAGAAATTACCACGCCAGGTAATTTAGCGACAGAGGTAAGCTTAGTCGCATCACTTTGCTTAAACTTAATAACATTACCCAGCTCTGCTCGCTCAGCATTGGCAATGGCTTTATCAAGAACTTGCGCATCGTAATCATGGCCAATTAACCACAATTTAGGATCGGTAATTTGTGCAATTAATTCCTCACGCAGTTGTTTAAATTTAGCCGCTCTAAAACTGGGTAGACGCTCAAACGCAAACCCTTCTCTAAATAAACCAGGTGCTTCGTTACGAGCCATGCCCGCCGCTTCTATTAAAATAGTGCCGGCACCACAACATGGATCAAATAAAGGTTGATTTACATTTTCAAGCCAACCACTGCGTTTAATAATCGCTGCCGCTAAATGCTCTTTAATTGGGGCTTTACCTTGGCCTTGGCGATAACCACGCTCAGATAAACGAGGACCCGAGTAATCAATATACAGAGCAACACCATGACGGTTTAAACGCGCAACAACACGCACGTTGGCATCTTGCTTATCCACATTTGGGCGCTGTTCGTATAAATCATTAAAATAGTCAACAATTGCATCTTTAATTACCAAGCCTGAGAACTGGGTATTTTTTAAAGCGTCGTTGGTACCAGTAAAATCAACAGCAAATGTTTGTGTTGGTCCAAACCATTCTTGCCATGGCTGAAATCGAGCAAATTTATACAGGCTATCTTTATCATTAACGCCTTCTTTTTCTTCAATAAGCATCAGCACACGTGTTGCATAACGAGTTGATAGACAAACCTTTTGCGCCAATGTTGAATCTGCCTCAAAGCGAACAGAACCCACAGTTTGTTTAGACACGGCAGCGCCTAGTTCTGTTAGTTCATCAACAAGTAAATTTTCGATTCCGATAGAAGTAAGTGCGATAAATTGCAAAGTAATAACCCTTAATAGCTAATTGCGCAGGATTATAACATAGGTTGGCTGACAAACACTTGATAAACGCAGCTCGATTTATAAATTTGCTAAGCTGATTTACTCTGGTATTGCTCAAGTAATAGAGGGTGAACGCGGTTGTTTAAAACGCGGATAACTTCAAATTGCTCAAGAGACAAATTATCATCAAGTTTGAATGTTTCATTAAGGTTTAGGCAAATTGACGCATCAGGGCAATGTTCAACAATTAAAAACTCACCAGTTTGTGCTTTTGAGGTAAGTTTAACGATGGCTTCTGTACTTGGCTGGGTGCCAGTGTACTCTTCAAAAAACCAACTTTTAGCCAGTACCGGTTTTAAGTGAAATTTTACAGCAGTGGCATTGAGCGCAATTTGGCAAATTTGTGCAGGCTTATACAGCTCAAAACCATCTAAGTAATTGTATACTTGCTCATAAAAAGCAGCATCTTCTAAGCTAAAACGCGGGTTTTCAAATACACAGTCGGTGAGCTGTCTTAATTTATACGGTGTGCATAATTGCATATCATCATTTAAATCAAGTAGTAAGCGGTTTTTATTTGCACATGCAATCCACTGCCATTGTTTTGTTGCTTGTAACATTTGCCTCCTCCTTGTTTAAAAATTTATTTTTAATTAAGACATTAATATTAGATTATAACGGCTTTTGACCATTTTTAAAACATTTGTTTAGAACATTTATTGAACGATCAAAAGCTTACATAACTGATCCTTATAAGGAATCAACGATCGATTTTACCAATTGTGGCCCTTTGTAGATGAACCCAGTATAAACCTGCACTAAATTTGCCCCAGCATTTAACTTTTCTTGAGCGGATTGCGCATCATCAATACCGCCTACACCAATGATGGGTAATTTACCTTGTGTTAAACGTTTCAGTTCGCTAATTACCTGCGTAGAGCGCGCTCTTACAGGGCTGCCAGATAAACCACCGGCCTCATCGGCGTATTGCTGACCCATTACTGCACTGCGTTCAAGCGTAGTATTTGTGGCAATAACACCATCAATTTTATTATTTAAAAGTGACTCGCTTACCTGCTCAATTTGTATTTCATCAAGATCTGGCGCTATTTTAACCAGCATAGGTACTTGCTTATTATGTTTGGCAATTAAATCGAGCTGCTCATTTTTTAAACTTTTCAATAGATCATCAAGTGCAGCGCCATATTGTAAATCACGCAGACCTGGCGTATTAGGAGAGGATATATTGACAGTAATATACGAAGCATGCTCAAACACTTTACGCATACAATGAATGTAGTCGTCTTTGCCTTGCTCATTTGGAGTATCTTTATTTTTACCAATATTAATACCTAAAATACCGGTGTATTTGGCATTTTTTACGTTATTAACTAAATTATCAACCCCTTTGTTATTAAAGCCCATTCGGTTAATAATGGCATTTGACTGAGGTAACCTAAAAATACGCGGCTTATCATTGCCTGCTTGCGGGCGCGGGGTAACTGTGCCGACTTCTACAAAACCAAAACCCATTTGGCTAAAGGCATCAATACATTCAGCGTTTTTATCTAAACCTGCAGCTAAACCTACAGGGTTTTTAAACTCAAGGCCTAAAAAGTTGACTGGTTTATCTTGTAATTGTTGAGACCAAGCTGCGTTTAAAGGGGTGTGAGCAAAACGGCGTAAGTTATTAAGTGCAAACTCATGTGCCCATTCAGCATCTCGGGTGAACATAAAACGGCGGGCTAGATCGTAAAACATGAATTGTTCCTCTTAAAATTACAGACAAAAAAATACCTCAGACTAGGCTGAGGTATTGTATAACAATTTTAACAATTAACTGATTATTTACTGAATAAATAACCCATTAAAGCTAAATTATTTTCCTGAAGTATCACAGTTGTGGCTTAACAACATCAATTCGCGCAGTGCAACTGAGAACTTAGCAAAGTCATGGCTTTGTGACGTTTTAAACTCAGCTAACATTTGCTTCCAACGCTGTAACAATAGATCTTGGCTTGCCATCCACTGATCAATTTGATTATCAACATCGTTTTCGTCACCTTCAAAGCTGTTTAGCACAACATGAGAAAGTGTACGTTGTTGCCAATCAAGCTCTTCACGGTACGACGCTCGAGCTAGTGCTTGCCAATGGTTAGAGACAGGCTGATTAGTAATTTGGTCTAAGAACCAGTGTAAGCCCATACGCGAGCCAAGTTTAAAGTAGGTATTAGATACCATCGCCACGCTGCGGCCAGAATTATGCGCTATTTCAGCAATATCCATAACAGAAAACAGGCTAGAAAGGTCAATAATACGCTTAGCGATTTGCTTAGGCACACCTTTCTCTGCTAGCTCGTTAGCCTTACCCGCAAGGCATTCGTGCTCTTTATCTTGCATGTACGTATTTAAGTTTTCGCTTAAATCTTTAAACGTGGGTGCAAAGAACTCGATTGCTTGTTCAATTGTTTGTGATTTATTACGATGACGTAAGAACCAGCGTGTTGCACGGCGAACAGTACGACGTAGTTGGTACAACATTTCTGTTTGAACTGCAGCTGGGATTTTATTATCTAGCGCGCTGATTGATGACCAGGTTTCACGCATTTCAAAAATCTCACTCGCAATTGAATAACACATTGCGATTTCCGCTTCGTTAGCACCGGTCTCTTCGTTCATGCGTACCATGAAGTTTAAGCCCATATCATTAACGATATTGTTCGCCAGTTTTGTCGCAATGATTTCTTTACGCAGTGGGTGATTATCCATCGCGTCGTTAAATTTTTCACGCAGTGGACGCGGGAAAGACTTAACTAGTAGCTGACGGTAATAAGGGTTTTCAGTAATTTCATCTGTTACTAACGACTCTTTAAGCACCATTTTTGCGTACGAAACTAATACTGAAAGCTCTGGACGTGTTAGATCTTTTCCTGCTGCCGCGCGCTCTGCCAGCTCTTCATCAGTTGGTAAAAACTCAATGGCACGGTTTAGGTTACCTTCTTTTTCAAGGGCATGAATAAAGCGGATCTTTTCTTTAAGCGTTGATGCACCTTTAGACTGTGTAATCGACAATGTATGTGTTTGACGGTAACAATCTTTAAGTACAAGCTCAGACACTTCGTCGGTCATAGAGTAAAGTAATTCATCACGTTGTTTACGTGTTAAATCACCTTCTGAAACTAAGCCGTTAAGTAAAATTTTAATATTTACTTCGTTATCTGAACACGCAACACCGCCTACGTTATCAATAAAGTCGGTATTTACACGCCCGCCTTTGGCTGCAAACTCGATACGCCCTAATTGGGTTGCACCTAAGTTACCACCCTCACCTAAAATTTTAGCGCCAAGGTCTTTACCGTTTATGCGCAGCGCATCGTTTGCCCGATCGCCTACATCAGCGTCTGTTTCGTGGCTATTTTTAATGTAAGTACCAATACCACCGTTCCACAGTAAATCAAATTCCATCATTAATGAGGCTTTGATTAACTCGTTCGGTGTCATGCTTGCTTTTTTAGTGCCCAACATTTTTTTCATTTCTGGGCTTAAAGAAATCGACTTAGCTGCGCGCGAGAAAATCCCACCACCCGCTGAAATCAGATCTTTATTGTAATCTTCCCACGATGAACGAGGCAGGTTAAACAAGCGCTCACGTTCTGGGTAAGACGTTGCTGCATCTGGTGTTGGGTCTACAAATATATGCATGTGGTTAAACGCAACTTGCAAGCGAATGTGCTTAGACAATAGCATGCCGTTACCAAATACATCGCCGGCCATATCACCAATCGCAACCACAGTGAAGTCAGTAGTTTGACAGTCAATATCCATTTCACGGAAGTGACGTTTAACAGACTCCCATGCACCTTTTGCTGTTATGCCCATTTTCTTGTGGTCATAACCTACTGAACCACCTGATGCAAACGCATCACCTAGCCAGAAGTTGTATTCGTTAGCAATACCATTAGCAATATCAGAGAAGGTAGCTGTGCCTTTATCGGCTGCAACTACTAGGTATGGGTCGTCTTCATCGTGACGAGTTACATTAGCTGGCGGTACAATTTCACCTCGCTCAATGTTATCGGTAATGTCTAATAAACCACGGATGAAAATTTTGTAACACTCTTGACCTTCTTTAATAAAAGCTTCGCGTTCACTTGGTAGTTGCTTACATACAAAACCACCTTTAGAACCTACAGGAACAATTACAGTGTTTTTAACTTGTTGCGCTTTTACTAAGCCCAGTACCTCAGTACGGAAATCTTCACGACGGTCTGACCAACGAAGACCACCACGCGCAACTTTACCACCACGTAAATGCACCCCTTCTACACGCGGAGAGTATACAAAAATCTCAAATGCTGGCAGCGGAAGCGGCATATCAGGAATTAAGCTAGGCTGTACTTTAAACGACACGTAAGATTTAAACTGACCTGTTTCATCTTTTTGGAAGTAGTTTGTACGCAGTGTTGCCACAATCATATCTACATATAAACGTATAATACGGTCATCATCAAGGTTCGCTACGTTTTCAAGCTCTAAGTAAATTTGTGCACTTAATTTCTCAAGTGTTTTAGGGCTTGCAGGGCTTTTAACCGAGAATTTTTTAGCAAATAAGTTAACTATTTGCGCAGCAATATGCGGGTAGTTTGCAAACGTGCTCTCAATATAAGTTTGCGAGAAGGTAACCCCAATTTGGCGCATGTATTTTGCGTAGGCACGTAATATAGAGGCTTCACGACCTGTTAACCCCCCCATTAATACTAATCGGTTAAAGCCGTCGTTTTCAAGGCGGTTGCCCCATACATTAGTTAATGCAGCGCGAAAACGAGCGGAAATTTTATCAAAGTCGGCCATTCCTTTGCTGTCAATCAGCATAGAGAAGTCCATGATCCAATTGATACGACCATCACTTGTTTTAACAGAATATGGCGTTTCACCAACAACACGTAAACCAAAGTTTTCTAGCATTGGCATAACATCAGATAAGTGAATTGGCTCATCTTTATGGAACAAGCTTAGGCGTACAATATTGCTGTTAGCCTCTTCTTGCGGACGATAAAACAGCATTTCGAGCTTGTTTTCGTCTGTTAGCAACTCTAGCTTTTCAATATCAACTACCGCAGCACTAGGAAGCACTTCATCTTTGTATGAACGTGCAAAAGCGTTGCAGTATTTACGATTTAAATCATTACCGCGGGCTTCACCTGCAGACTCTAACAGTGCAGATTGTAATTTATCTTCCCATGTACGGGCTGCTTCTACTAAGTTGTTTTCGATGTCTTTCACGTTATATTCGATATTGTTATCTGTCACACGAACGGTGTAATGAGTACGCGCCAGTGTTGACTCAGAGAAATAGGTAGTAAATTCGACTTTTTCGTCAGAATTAAAGGCGTTAGCTAAAATGTCTTGTGTTTCTCGGCGCAGCGCTGTGTTATATCGCTCACGCGGGACATACACCATGCAAGAGAAGAAGCGTCCGTAGGCATCTTTGCGAACAAATAAGCGACACATGTCACGTTCTTGTATTTGTAAAACACCCATTGCAACTTCAAGTAACTCGCTCTCGCGAGCTTGAACTAATTCATCACGTGGGTAAGTTTCTAAAATATTAAGTACCGCTTTGTATGCATGGGTGCCTTTAGCAAAGTCACACATATCCATAATGCGGTTAATTTTAGTTTTTAGAACGGGCACATCAGCTGCACTGTTGTTATAAAAGCTTGATGAGAATAAACCGATAAACCGGTCTTCACCAATCACATTACCTTCATCATCAAAGCGTTTAATACCTACGTAATCTATGTACGCTGGGCGATGAACGCGCGATACTGAGTTAGTTTTTGTTAATACTAGTAAGTTGCTACTAAGGGCCTCTTGGCGCGCAAATTCAGGTAATTCAGATAATAAACGCGTATGCTCATCAGTTGAGTTTTTCATCAAACCAAGGCTTGTGTCCATTTTACCTTTTAACTGGTAATCACCTTGTACAGGGGTAAGCTCGTACTCGCGATAGCCCATTAACGTAAAGTTATCTTTAGCCAGCCAATCTAAAAACTCTACGGCTTCAGATACTTCGTTTTTGTTTTTATTATGCTTACGTTTTGGTACTTCTTTAGTAACAGAGACTAGTTTTTCGCGAATTGGCTGCCAATCATCTACTGCAATAGAAACATCAACCAATACAGATTCGAGTTCTTTTTTAAAAGAGGCAATAACAGATGCATCAGTTTGGCGGTCAATCTCTATAAAGAATACTGTTTTAGTCGAGGTTGATTCTTGCTCTGCTTTTAAATTCGATAAGCCAGAGATTTTCGCGTTATCACCGCGCTGAATTTTTAGTGGGCAGTGAAGTAATAAGTGAGAAGCTATATTTTCACGAGTCATAGCCATACGAACAGAATCTACTAAAAATGGCATATCTTTAGCAATAATTTCTACAATTGTATGTGATGACTGCCAGCCATCTTTTGCTACTTCAGGATTGAAAACGCGAATTACTGCGTCGTCCGTGGTGTTTTTTTCTAGTGCATTCCAAAGGCTGAGTGCAGCACCGTATAGGTCACTATCATTGCGATTTGCCAAATCCTCTTTAGACATGTTGCTGTACAAGGCTTTGGCGAATTTCTCAACGAGTAACACATTATCAGCGTGAACTTTTTTCTGGATAAGCTTACAGACATTATCTAGGATAACCGA
This sequence comes from Pseudoalteromonas sp. P1-13-1a, assembly GCF_001401875.1. Lineage (NCBI taxonomy): Bacteria > Pseudomonadati > Pseudomonadota > Gammaproteobacteria > Alteromonadales > Pseudoalteromonadaceae > Pseudoalteromonas > Pseudoalteromonas sp. P1-13-1a. The sequence goes on from NZ_LKDV01000023.1 coordinate 55,361, forward strand.
GGCTTGGCCTTCATTTCGTGTCATTGTATGTTCCTTAATCTATTACTGCTTTTAGTTAAGCAGAATATTTGTACAGCCATTTATTAGCGTGGAGTCAGTTAAATTCTAACCCTTTTAGCGCTAATAAACAGCCTTTTCGATGAAAACATTTTAAGCATTTCAGCTATTTGGTCATCTATTCACAAAATATAGATATAAATGACCATTACTGGTCATTTAGGAGCACAATTATTCACTTTATTTTTTCTGGTCGGTCCACAGTAAACTACCAATTGCAGGCAATAACAGCACTGCACCTAGCATATTTACTAAAAACATGAAGGTAAGTAGTATTCCCATGTCAACCTGAAACTTAAGATCAGAGAATATCCACGTACTAACACCTATCGCCAGAGTAATACCCGTAAACAAAACAGCGCTGCCACGCTCAACAAGTGCATTACGGTACGCCACACTCAGCGGCACGTTTTGCTTGAGTTGGCCCATCATTGACGAAAGTATATAGATACCGTAGTCAACACCAATACCCACACCCAGAGCTATAACAGGTAAAGTAGATACCGTTAAGCCAATTTCTAATTGCACCATAAGCGCTTGTGCTAGCGTTGATACGATATAAAGTGGTAATACCACTGCTATAGTCGCTTTTACGCTCTTAAAGCTTAACAAACACAAAATGATAACCGCGCCATAAACGTATAGCATCATCGGAATTTGCGCCGCAGAAACAGACTCGTTTGTTGCCGCCATTACTCCAACAGGACCCGAGGCTAATTTAAAGGCTAACTTATCTGTGCCTTCTTCTTGCGCAAATTGCTTAACACGTTGAATAACGGTATCGATTGTATTTGCTTTGTGATCATCTAAAAATATAATCACTGGCATAACTGAACAATCGCCATTAAGTAAGCCTGTGCTTGTTTCTACACGGGCAGTTGATTGTACTAAGCTGGCTGAATTACGCGGTAAGCTTTGCCATTTTAAGTTACCTTCGTTGTAACCTGCGTTAACCGATTGCGCCACAGAGCTTAAGCTCACAGCCGATTGCACGCCAGGCACATTTTCTACCTTGTACTGAAAACGGCTAATACGCGCCATCACATCGTGCTCTGTACACGCTGCAGGGTAAGCCTCAACTATCACTTTTAATATATCTGATGAAATAGTGTATTTGTCCGATATTAAAAAAGTATCCTGATTGTAGCGAGCATCTTGGTGCAGTGAAGGCGCACCTGCATGTAAATCACCTATACGCATTTTATCGGCTTGCCAGTAACCTATTGCAAATAACACTAGCGTAAACCCGATAATAATTTTTGCGGTTTTAGGGTTTGTGGCTTTTACCAGTAAATCGCGTATCGCATCTAGCATATTAGGCTTTTGCGAATCGCCAGATTGAATATGCACAGTATTGGCAAAATTCATATACGAAGCCCACACAGGCAATAAAATCAGATTAGTAAATATAATTACTGCTACACCTAAACTAGCTGTTATAGCAAGTTCACGAATAATACCAATATCAATAGTAAGTAGGGTTAAAAAACCCACCGTGTCAGAAAGTAGCGCAATACCACCGGGTACAAGTAATGCTCTAAAGCTTGACTGACAGCAAATACGGGTACTTTTGCCCTCGCCTACTTTTTTACCAATGGCGTTTATCATCTGCACGCCGTGGCTTACACCAATCGCAAATACTAAAAACGGTACTAATATAGACATAGGATCGAGCCCAAAACCTAAACTCGACAACAAACCCATTTGCCAAATTACGGCAATAATTGAACACGCTATAGGTAAAATGGTGAGCTTTAAACTGCCACAAAATAGCCATACCATAATAAAGGTAAAACCAATGGCAATAGCAAAAAACAGTACAACCCCTTTTGCACCTTGAGCGATATCGCCGGCCATTTTGGCAAATCCAATAATATGAATACTGACTTTATCTGTACTTAAAGGCTCTCTAACTTGCGTTTCTAACTTTTCTGCAAATGCAAGAGTATCTAGTTTTTGCTGTGTTTGAGGGTCTGTTTCAAGTAGTTGAGCGGTCACCATTGCACACGAGTAATCGCTGGCAATCATTCGCCCTACTACTTTTGCTTTTTCAATGTTTTCTTTTACAACCGCTAAGCCTTTTTGATCAGCTTTAAAGTTTGCAGGAATAATGGGGCCGCCAGCAAAGCCATCTTCAACCACTTCGACAAAACGCGCACTAGGCGCAAAAATAGAGTTAACTAATGGACGGTTTACACCAGGAATAAAATACAGTTGATCGTGTACTGCTTTTAATTGGGTGAAAAATTCGGGATTAAAAATGTTGCCACTGTCATCACACACCGAAATTAAAATGCTATTTGCGCCGCCAAATTGCTTTTCATGCTTAGTGTACACTTTCATGTATTCGTGATTTAGCGGTATATTTTTGTTAAACGAGGCGTCTAATTCAATGTGAGTGGCTTTATAGCCTAAAAAACATGTTATTAGCGCAAAAGCGATTAACATGATAGCACGGTGTCTAAACACCGCTTTTTCTAAAAAGTCTAAAAACGTATGCATTAAGGGTTCAACTCCTTCACTTTAATGCCATCTTCTGTTGCCATGACCAATTTATTATTAATTATTACCCCATCAAGAATAGCTTTCCCATCGGGGCGTTGCTCATGTGTAAGTAAGCCGTCTTTTAAATGAAAGATCACACCACTATTAGCCAATAATAACCAATGCGCGTTATTGTAATTTATGATGTTATTAACCGTGGCCGTTTTAACATTTTCAAAATGCTGCCATCGCTGTTCATTTTTATTTTTGGCAAATACATTTCCTCGAAGCCCTGCGACTATTTCTTGATCAGAGTCTGAGGCTACCGCAAAAAAAGAACCAGGGTAAATTTCATCGAGGCGTTGCCACGTTTGACCATTATCAGTGCTTTTGGCCATTAACCCCATTTCACCCACTAACATTAAACCACTGTCTGTTTTTTCAATTCGGTTAAAGTGAGGGAGTATAGATGCTGTTTCGGCTTCGTAGCCTTCGGGGTCATGGTCTTTTAAATCATTCAAATACTCTCTATCTTCACTAAAAAGTAAAGAGTCTAAAAAGCGTTTTTGCCAGTGCTTGCCACCATCACTGGTTTGATAAAACATGCCATAAGCGCCCACAGCAAACCCCTTTGAGTCATCCTCAAAGTAAATATCTAAACACGGCTTATCAAGCTCTGGCTTTGCTTGTTGTAGTTGCCAGTTTAACCCACCATCAGTGGTGTTAATTATTGTGGCATCGTGCCCACACGCCCAGCCATGGGTTTCATTAGAAAAGTCGACAGCCGTTAATAAAACTTGCGTAGGTACAGTTTGCGCTTGCTGCCATTGCTCAGCATTTTTACTTGTAATTACTGTACCGTGCTTGCCAACAGCTACTAAACTAGCACCTGTATGGGTAATATCAGTTAGTAAGGTTTTATTTGCGTTTATTGCGCTAATAGCATACTGAGGTGCATCTTGTGCAACACTCGCACCGCTTATTATCAGGCTGGCATATACCAAATACTTCATAAATTTTAATCGCCTTGAACTGAAGGATTGTTTGTCTGTTTGCTGAGGAAAACCCTGCGTGTCGTATAGACAAACGCGATGAGAAAGAAAAAAGCAGCTAACGGGTTGTTAGCTGCATATTAGGATGTTACCTACCTTCACGGCGTAGTGCGCTTGAAGTAAACTCATTATCGTTAAACGACTCTGAAAAGTCGTACATTTTTTCTTGGTTATCTAAACCAATAGCTAAGTAACGACGCGAATTTAGATCATGATACACTTCTAAAGTACTCCACTGCGTAGGTACTTCGTAGTAGTTTAAGCCATATGCCATTGCTACGCGGTAAAGTTGGTCGCGATTATCATAAATATCGGTCACTTGTACTTGCCAGCTATCTTCGTCAATGTAAAACACCCGTTTTTTATAAATATGACGGGTATCATCTTTTAAGTTAGCTTCAACAACCCATACACGGTGCTTTTCATAACGCGTATGTTCTGGGTTAATGTGCCCTGGTTTTAATATATCATCGTACTCTAATTTATCACTGTGTAACTTGTAGCTATTGTACGGAATATATAGCTCTTGCTTACCTTTTAACGTCCAGTTATAACGGTTAGGTGAGCCATTAAACATATCAAAATCATCGGTAGTACGTAAGCTATCTGCCGCTGTACCTGGTGCGTCATATGCAACATTTGGTGCACGACGAACACGACGCTGACCTGAATTATAAGTCCACGCTTGGCGAGGCGTTAAAATTTGATCCATGGTTTCGTGTACAAGTAGCGCTGTACCGGCAAGGCGTGCAGGCTCTGTCACCTTTTGTTTAAATTTAAACAAAATGTTTGAGTCTTGAAGCTCTGCAGGCGTCGCTTTAGGATCTGAATATTTAACCAATAGTTGTTCATCAAAGCCCACATAATTGTACGAACCCGATGCGGTGGGTGCAGCTTGTCCACCAAAACGCTCTATTGATTGTCCACGATAGCGTAATAAGTGATTCCAAATAGCCTCTAAGCCTGATTTAGGAATAGGAAATGGAATACCAATTGCGGTATTTTTTATTCCGTTGCCACCTTCAATAAGCTCAGCCGTTGCAGCAAACTCTTTTGTTGCATCGTATACAAACTGTGGATAAGAGGCAGAGCGGCGCGTTTCATAAACAGGCATTTTAAACGTATCTGGGTATGCTTCAAATAAAGCAATTTGACCAGGGCTTAAGTTAGCTTTGTATTTATCAAGGTTTGTTTTATCAATAGTAAACAACACTTTGTCCGCTGAGTAAGGATCAATGTGGTGCATACCAGGCTCGTAACCTTCTGGTGCAGTTGTAATACCGCCATTCCACGCTGGAATAGACCCATCAGCATTGGCTGCTTTTTCTGCGCCAAACGGCGTTAAGTCTTGTCCTAAACGTGCAACTTCTTCAGCGCTCATTTTTGCCATTGCCGCTGAACTTAAAAACATGCTACACAAAGCGGTAGCGATGAGGGTAGGTTTTTTAATCATACTAATATTACCCCTAAATAGAATATTTTAAATTGAAAGAAACGTAGTCACGATCTGAGAAAGTATTGATATCGCCACCACCCCAAAATGAGTTGTAGCTCACATCAAGTGACCATGCATTTTGGTAATTAAAGTTCATCGTTACACCCAGCGATTTACGGTCTTCAATAAACAAGAACATAGGATCAGGTGTGTTACCGTTTACATCATGAGAAAATACAAATCGTGGAGAGAAGTTAATACCGTTGTAAAGGTTAAAGTAATCACCTTTAGCAATTAGGCGGTAACCCCAAGACGAGGCCGTAGCAAACGACTTTTCTTCTGGGCCATTAGAAAGGCCTAGTTGTAATGTTGTGTAGTCAGTAGTGCCTGGGCCTGTGATCACACCGCTTCGCCCTGTACCCGACACATTCAAACGCATTTCGTCGTAATCAGGCATATCATGAATTTTAACAGCGCCGACTTCGCCTACTACAGCCCAACTATCAGCACCTAATGACGGGCCAAATAAATGTGTTGCAGTAAATTGAATTTGTGATGTGTCGCGTTCAATATAACCTTGTGCAACTTCACCTGCAGCCACTGAGCTAACTGCATCACCAAAACTCATTTGCGAAATACCCGCAAAGTCTGGGCGAATGCCAGCCAGTGCTAATTGTTCAGGCATGGCGGTGTAAAGTAGCTCTACATCGTCTATTTGTAATGGCTCGTCTTGACGGTAGGCAAACTCACCCGCAAATGCGGTCTCACCAATACTCGTATTAAAGCTTAAACCGTAAAGTTTAATATCTTCTGGGTATTCATTTTCGGCTTTAGAAAACGCGACTAAATCTGCTACGTTGTCATCAGTAATTTCGGTTGTTGCAATCATTGCTAAATCTTGTGCAATTGCAGCTTGTGAAAAGTTCGATACACGACCAGAAATAAGCGGACGACGACTGTGATAATTAACATGATATAAAGCGACCTCTGTGTCGTTCCACTCAGGTAAAAATACACCTAAACGTAAACCATATTGACCGCCGTCATCTGGCTCTGTTTTACCGTTATCGCCTTTACCTTTAAGCGCCACTTTAGTGGGATGCGCTAGATACATATTTGCTAGTAGAGCTTGACCTTCAGCACTTGTAGGATCAATGCCCTGTGCAGCCGCTACCTGTGCAAAGTTAGAGTACAGGTTGTTAAGGCTATCAGTTAAAAATGCCATATCAATATCAGGATTTGAGGTAAAGCCTAACTGTACATTTTGTTGATAGCCGTTTTCTGCCGCAAAGTCATTGGTAGAAAAATAAGTACCTGCAGCTGGCAGGCGTGTTTCATGCCATTGATACTGGTAAAAACCTTCTAGGGTAATATTTTCAGTAATACCTAATGACGCCCAGAGCATACCCACTGGGATAAATGCTTCTTTAAGCTCAGCACCCGGTGCTTTTAAGCGGTCAATGTCAACTGGGTTTACGTTAATACCATGAGAGATAAGCGTACTTTCACCCCAGTTAACGACTTGTTGGCCTAAACGAATTGAAAGTGGATTATTGCCATCATTTAAATCAAAGTTAGCCCAAACGTAAGCGTCTAATAAACGAATGTCGGCACAACTTTGCTCTTTTGTGTCGTCGTCATCACATGGATCTACGCCTTGTCCTGAGGTTGGGTTAACGTAGGCTCTATCACCATCCATTAACTCAAAATCGTAAAAGTACATAAAACGCGTGAATAAGCCGTAGTTATCTTTATTAATTGAAAGGTCGTGTGTGCCTTTCAACAATTTTGAAAACGAATCACCGCTATCAAAATTAAGATTACCTGCATCGCCATTATTAGAGTATGAGCCCGGTTGAGCCCAAACATCTTGAGAAGAATAAATTGTATTTAATGAAGGATTATACCCAGTCCAATCAAATGCAGGATTATTGCTTTTGCCAATAATGTCGAAATCTCTGTCTTCAACACGGACGCTTTGACCATAGGAAAAAGTTGAGTCGAAGGTGATATCAAAGCCCCCTACCTCAAAATTTGCTGCATTCGCTGCTGCTGATAAACCTAAGCTTGCGGCTGCTAAACCTATAGCTATTTTGTTTTTAACAAAAAGCGATCTTCTTATCATTGTGTATCCCCCCTGTCGTGGGTAATTATGTGTGATCAAGTTATTGTTTTTAGTGTAATCTTAACGATAGAAGCGATTATAAAAAATTACAAATGGTCGCGTTCAATCAATTATTATATTTTTTGAGCTGACGTTTACGTATTGGTAAGACGTCATACCAGATATTTTATACACGTAAATTAACAATAGAACAAATTGAAATTAACAAAAAGATAATATTTTTATGTATCTATAACATAAAAACAGTAGGTTAGGCGATACGTTCGAGACGAATAAATTTATTCTCAGGGGTTAGTAAAAGTCTAAAGCGCCCTCTAATTCCAATAGATGAAATATAAGGGCGTAGGTGTGACGCGGCAAAACGTATCGTTTTGCCATTGTCCTCAACCACTTGTACAGAGCTATAACGGCCATGATAGTAATCCATGCATTTGTTATAGCTCAAGTTTAGGTAAAAGTAATACTCAATCATTTAATTAAGTGCTTTTTCAACCTTCTCATATAAGTCAGCACTCAGTCCTTCAAGGCTTGCTAAGCGTTGCAATTGCGCTTTCATTGCTTGAGCACGTGTTGGATCAAATCGTTTCCACGACATGAAAGGCGTTAACATTCTAGAGGCATTTTGCGGATTAATCGCGTTTAGCTTAATGAGTAAGTCCCCTAATAATGCGTAACCTTCACCATCTTTTCGGTGAAATTGCGCGGTGTTAAAATGACTAAAGCTGCCTACTAATGCACGGACTCTATTTGGGTTTGAAAAGTCAAAACTAGGATGCTCATAGAGCGCTTTAATATTCTCAATAGTATCAGCACCAGACTGCATAGCTTGTAGTGCAAACCATTTATCCATTACTAAAACGTCATGACGCCACTGGCTATCAAAATGATCTAACAACGCATTTCTTAATGGGTGCGATGATTTTACTACCGCACTCAGTGAGGCTAAAACGTTGGTCATATTCGAAGAGCCTGCGGCTTCTTTGATAACGTGGTCGACTTGCTCAGATGGTATTTTAGCTAAATAATGTAAACACACGCCTTTGAGTGCTCTTATAGCGACCGCGTCTGGATTAATACTGCCATCATCAACTAACGAACTGTAACATGCCAAAAGCTCATCAAATAATTGCTCAGCAATTTGCTGTTCAAACAGTTTTGTAACAGTGATAATTTCATCCACAGGGATCGTGTCAAACTCAGCAGCAAACGTGTCAAAGCTTGGGAGTTTAATCAGTTCAGCAATTAATGCTAAATCACCATTTTTCTCGCTAATTAAAACACGTAATGCATTGATAACGTTATCACTAAGTGCGGCATGTTCAGGTGCATTAACGCCCTGCTTAACTGCCTTAATAAATAACTGTTGCTGTGCGTCCCAACGCGAAAAGTCGCTGCGTGCAAAACGCATTATGTGCAGTAAGTCATGCTCTGAATTTTGCTGACTTAAAATACACGGCGCAGAAAAATCTTCAAGTAAAACGGCCACTGGGCGAGTCGGGATCTGATCAAAGTAAAATGTTTGCGTTGATGCCGTAACGTTAAGCACATGGCCGCGCTTTTCTCCTTGATAAGTAAGCGCAATACTTTGCCCGTTTTCATCTAATAATTCGATAGCAAACGGGATATGTAAACTCTTGTTATCGGGCTGATTTAGCGGGGCTAATTGCTCAATTGTTAGGGTATAAAGTTGTTTATCGTGATCATAGTGCTGTGTGGCATTTAAACGAGGTGTACCTGATTGGCTATACCAGCGTTTAAATTGCGTCAAGTCTATGCCTGAAGCATCACTCATTGCTGCAACAAAGTCATCACAGGTAACCGCTTGGCCATCATGACGCTCAAAGTAAAGCTGCATCCCTTTTTGAAAGTTAACTTCACCTAACAGGGTATGCATCATTCGGATAACTTCAGCCCCTTTATCGTATACCGTTACGGTATAAAAGTTATTCATTTCGATAACTTTTTCAGGGCGAATTGGGTGCGCCATTGGCCCCGCATCTTCACTAAATTGATGAGTACGCATTACTTTAACGGCATCAATGCGATTAAGTGCACGTGAGCCTAAATCGCTACTAAATTCTTGGTCTCTAAATACAGTAAGCCCTTCTTTTAGCGATAATTGAAACCAGTCTCTGCAGGTAACGCGGTTGCCTGTCCAGTTATGAAAATACTCATGCCCAACAATCGACTCTATAGTATGGTAATCTTTATCCGTTGCGGTTTCTTGGTTAGCCAATACACATTTACTATTAAATACATTTAGCCCTTTGTTTTCCATTGCGCCCATATTGAAAAAATCCACGGCTACAATCATATATATGTCTAAATCGTATTCTAGGTTAAAGCGCTCTTCATCCCATTGCATTGCTTTTTTTAATGAGCTAATTGCATGCGGCGTTTTAGATAAATTGCCTTTATCAACAAATAACGCAAGTTCAATTTCGCGTCCGCTTTTTGTAGTGTAGGTGTCTTTTAGTACATCAAAATCGCCCGCTACTAATGCAAATAAGTAACTTGGTTTTTTAAATGGGTCTTGCCATTTAGCGAAATGGCGGCCATCAGCTGTTTCGCCGCTGTCAATTTGGTTACCATTTGATAGTAAATGCCTAAAGTTTTTATCTGCAATAATTGTTACATCATAGGTACTTAGCACGTCAGGGCGATCTAAAAAGTAGGTTATTTTTCTAAAACCTTGCGCTTCACATTGGGTGCAATACGCCCCACCAGATAAATACAAGCCTTCCAAAGAGGTATTGGTTTCAGGAGAAATTACTGTAACTATTTTAAGCTGGCATGTGTGAGGTAAATCATTAATGATTAAGTGCTCACCTTCAATCTTATAATTTGTGTAAGCAATATTGTCTACGTGTAGTTCCAGTAATTGTAAGTCTATACCGTCTAAAACAAGTGCAGAGTTTTCATTAGTTGTTCTTTTAAGCGTAAGTAGCGCAGTCACTTTTGTATTAAGGGGTTGTAAGTCAAAAGTGAGTTCTGTGTGTTCTATTGAAAAATTAGGCGCCGTGTAATCTTTTAGATATTGCGCTTTTGGCTTTGCCGAAACAGTCATAGTTACTCCCACGAAAGCCCCTTAAAAAAGGGGCTATTAAGATTTAAGCAGGTTGCTTAGGTTCAATGCGTAAAATTTTAATACCTACGTACGCATAAATAATAGCTAAGAAAGGGTTAATTAAATTAAAGAAAGCATACAAAGCATAGTCAAATGGATTTATTAATAAAACGCTTTGCATGTACGCACCACACGTATTCCAAGGAATTAACGGGCTTGTTATTGTTCCGCCATCTTCTAAAGTACGCGATAAATTAACCGGTTTTAATCCTCGATTTTTATATTCTTCTTTAAACATACGACCAGGGACTACAATAGCGATGTATTGATCCGCTGCAATTAAGTTTGTACCCACACAAGTTGCGATGGTTGATGTAATAAGCGAACCTGTGCTTTTAGCTATTTTTAAAATACTCTTAACAAAAATATCCAGTAAGCCGGTTTTCTCCATTATGGCGCCAAACATAAGTGCCGTCATGATCAACCAAGTTGTGGTTAACATACCTGCCATACCACCACCACTGAGCAATGAATCCATTTTTTCATCGCCCGTATCGATACTAAATCCATCGAAAAAAGTCGTCCAAATAATTTTAAAATAACCAACCAGCTCACCTTGAGACAGGTCAATTTGTGTCGCGATTAAATCTGACTGAAACAGCATTGCCCACACAGCACCAATTACAGCGCCAATCGAAATAGCTGGAAACGCCGGCATTTTTTTAATAGCTAAAACTAGGAGCACAATTAATGGAATTAACATCTCAAAGCCAATATTAAAGCTTTGCTCTAAAATTACCGTAATTTCGTCAATTCTGCCGGCTTCGTTAGAAGCTGTTGCATTAAAGCCCATAAAAATAAAAATGATCAGTGCAATGACAAAGCTAGGAACAGTCGTCCATAGCATATGGTGAATATGTTCGAATAAATCAGCGCCTACAACAGCCGGCGCTAAATTAGTCGTTTCAGAAAGTGGGCTTAGTTTGTCTCCAAAGTAAGCTCCCGAAATAACCGCCCCTGCCGTCACCGTTTGGTCTAATCCAAGGCCTGTAGCAACACCTAAAAGTGCAACACCTATGGTGGCAGCTGTAGTCCAAGAGCTGCCAATACTCATTGCAACAATGCCACAGATTAAACAGCTGGCAGCATAAAACCAACTAGGGTTAATAACCTGTAAGCCATAATAAATGAGAGTTGGCACGGTGCCCGACAACAGCCAAGTACCAATTAAAGCACCCACCATCAATAAAATTAAAATTGCCCCCAATGATAAAGTAATACCTTCAATCATGGCTTCTTCAAGCTTTTTCCACGTATAGCCATTTTTAAGCCCTATTAGTGCCGCCGCAAAAGTGGCAAATAATAACGCTATTTGGTTGGGACCTGACGACGAGTTATCGCCAAATAAATAGACCGCTGCGCCTAATAGGCAGATAAGAACAGAGATAGGAATAAGTGCATCAAAAAACGAGGCGGGTTTAATCGGTTTTTCTAAAGGCTTCAAAATAGTGACTCCTGCACACCACATACAAGGGCGTGTTTATTTATTATTTTTAGCGTATCAGTGCTTTTTTTAAGCCACAGTAATGTAACTCAATTAAGTGATTCGCGATTATAGCAATTTAGCAAAATTTAGGTAACAAAAAAGGCGCAAAAAGCGCCTTTTTAAAAGAGGTATACACGTATTTTATTTCTTAGCGATACGGCCAAAGTTAATATAGTCTTGCGTAATGAGTGCTGCCTCTTCTAAGAAAGGGTCTAACTCTTCAATTACCTCTGGTACATCATCTAGGTTTTCAATCGGATCTTTACCTAAACGCTTTAAACGCTCATTAGTGCGCGCTAAAGTACGTGCTTCATTTTCATCTTTTTCTTTAATACGGTCTGCTTCAACTAAAGAAATAGTTTTACGGTCTTTTTCTTCATTGTAACGAGCAATATCATCAAATACATAACCAAATTCGGGCTCTGTTTTAATACGTAGTTCGTGTTGTTTCTCTAGATAACTAATCACAGGGGTTAAATTACCCTGCTTTTTGTACTTAGCTCGCACTATGCTATCCCAAGGTAATGCATTATCCTGCTTGCTCTCACCCCATTCTGCTGGGTCTATCGCCGAAGGGAAAGAAATATCAGGAATAACCCCTTTGTGCTGAGTACTGCCACCATTTATACGGTAAAATTTAGCAATAGTGTACTGTACACTCCCTAAATCGTTGTCGTATAAATCATACGCACGGCCTAAGCCTTTGTGTTGTTGAACCGTTCCCTTACCAAAGGTTTGCTCGCCAATAATCACTGCACGGCCATAATCTTGCATTGCGGCCGCAAAAATTTCAGAGGCTGAAGCACTGTAGCGGTCAACTAAAACAGTTAGTGGGCCATCGTAATAGGTAATGCCATCACGATCTTTTTGCTCTTCAATACGGTTATTTAACGTATGAATTTGTACTACCGGACCTTGATCAAAAAAGAGGCCTGATAGTTGCGTAGCTTCATATAGTGATCCACCGCCATTTTGGCGCAAGTCAATAATAATACCGTCTACATTTTCTTCTTTGAGTTTAGCTAATTCAACTTTAACGTCTTTCGAAAGGTTGTTATAAAAACCAGGGATCTCAATAACACCGATTTTTGACGTTAAATTTGAATAACTGGCCTCAAATACTTCAGATTTAGCCGCTCTGTCTTCTAAGCGAATTTTATCACGGGTGATCTCAACAACTTTTGGCGTGCCATGCGCATCAGAGCCTTTAAGATACTGTAAACGTACCTTGGTTCCTTTCGGGCCTTTGATTAGATCAACGACATCATCTAAACGCCAACCAATAACATCAACAAACTCTTTTTGATCTTGAGCAACACCAATAATTTTGTCGTCAGCTTTTAGCTGCTCTGTTTTATCGGCGGGACCACCCGGTACTAAGCTGCGAATAACGGTGTAATCTTCATCCGGACTTAAAACGGCGCCAATGCCTTCAAGCTCTAAGTCCATATCCATTTTAAATTGTTCTGCGCGGCGCGGCGATAAGTACGACGTATGTGCCTCGATACTGCGCGCTAGCGAGTTCATTACAATTTGAAATGCATCTTCTGAATTTGTTTGCACTAAACGTTTTTGTGCATTTTTGTAACGCTTGGTAAGAACGTCCTTAATACCTTCCCAATCTTTACCTGTCATTTTTAAACGAAGGGCATCGTATTTAACACGTTCACGCCAGATTTCATCAAGCTCTGCTTGCGATGCTGGCCATGCCGCATCTTCACGATCGAAAAAGTATTCATCGTCTTTATCAAACGTCATTTCTTTATCTAGTAACGATAAAGAGTAATCATAGCGTTCAAAACGGCGTTTTAAGCTTAAGTTAAAAATATCAAACGTAAACCCAAGTTTTCCCGTGGTAATCGCATTATCAAAATCGTCGCGGTATTTTTCAAACGCTGCAATGTCACTTGCTAAAAACACGCTTTTGTTGAAATCAAGGGATTCGATATAACGATCATACACTTTACTGGAAAGCGCATCGTTAAATCGAACCGGTGTATAGTGTGAACGAGCAAATAAGTTAGCCACTCGTTTGCTGGCAGTGCCATGTTGACTTTCTTGTTTAAGTACAGGCAAGTCTTCAAGTTTTGCCGCTTCAACTGAAGCGAATAAAGAACCCGAAAACAGGGCAGCCACTAACGGAATGAGCGTAAACTTTTTACTCATACACAACTCCTTAATTTATTTACAACTTAAATAATGTATAAGCTGTCAGCTTTGGTTTTAACTTGCATGCCTGTTACTAATTCAACATGAACTTCGTCTTTGTTTACTTCAGTAATTACTGCATTAACAAGTGCTTGGCCAAGTTTTACCTTAACCTTGTTATTAACCTTGACCTCACTTGCAGGTAAAGGTTCAACTTTTCCTGAACGTTTAGCAGGGGCTGCTTTAGCTGGTTTGTTAGCTGGAGCATTGTTTTTGCTAGCGTGGGCTGGCTTTTTCTTGAAAGATTTAGAGTCTGAATCTTGGCGTGGACGCTGTTGTTTTTTGCGTTTAGCCATTTTAGCACGGCTTTCTTCTAGTGCTTTTTGAGCGTGGTCAATGTGCTCTTGCTCAACTTTTTCACCTTGATTACCATCAAGGTCAATACGAAACTCTGACTTGGTTACAGCTTCTAAATAACGCCAATTAGACGTGTATTTTCTAAGTGCTTGGCGTACTTGTGTCTTACTTACTTTTTCAGACCCTTCGATACGCTCGGCAATATCTTTAAAAATACCGACTTTAAGCGGTTTAATACCGTCTTTTTGTTTAAAACATTGTGGAAATTCTTGATAAAGAAATTCCAACACTTCATTAATATCTTTTAGCTTGTTTGTGGTTTCCATTTTAGAACCTATTTTTCACATCTTTTCGTCAAGGGAGGAATCAACATAGTGTATTACCCAGTCAATTAACTCTTCGAAGTCAGCTTCTAGTACTGCCAAGTCACCTCGAAGGTGTTCCCAAATACCATTTATTATTTCATCGATTGATTCACAGTCTAAATCATCTGGGATTTTATCCCAGGCTATGTGAATCAAATCATTGAGCGTTTCCGCTACATGTTCTTCATCCCCTTCCCAATCGCCTACATCTTGTACTGCGAATAGGTAGTCTTGAACATTTAGCAAATCTTTCATTACAAGCTTGCCTCTAAGCATTTAACTAATGCTTCTAAACCAGCTTGGTCATCAGTATCAAAGCGACCAATAGTTGGGCTATCAATATCAAGAACAGCAACTATCTTATCATTTTTCATGATAGGTACAACAATCTCAGAATTAGACGCTGCGTCACAGGCTATATGACCTTCAAACGCATGCACATCTTCAATTAACTGTGTTTCTAGGGTTGCTGCAGCCGTACCACACACTCCTTTACCAACAGGAATACGAATACATGCAGGGTTGCCTTGAAAAGGCCCAAGCACTAATTCACTCGGCGAATCCATAAAGTAAAAGCCCGCCCAATTTACATCTTCTAAAGAGGTAAATAATAGCGCACTTACGTTAGCCATATTAGCAATGACATTAGATTCACCAGCGATTAGTGATTCAGTTTGCTTAACTAATGACTGGTAAAAATCGTGCTTTTGCATACCAAACTACTTCTTATTAAACATACAGTAGCTAAAGGTACTCTTTGTCGTGAAAAATTGAAACCTTTTACAAGTAAAAAAACAGAAATAGCGCCGTTTTTCAGCACGCTTGGTCAATATTTCTGCAATTATTTTTTTGCTGATTTACGCAGTCCAAATAAAAATAGTCCCGCAGCAAAAGCAGCCATTATACTATTAATTAAAAATACCTCGCCTGATGTCGCACTTAGTAAGTAACTAAAAATTGCGCCGCCCAGCAGCCCAAGGGTTAGTACCCCTGAATAATTGACTTTTGCATACTTAAACATAAGCAAATAACCAGGCACTACAAAAGCAGCCATCGTAAGACCAACAATATGTGCGTTCGCAATTGCGCTCATTAATAGTTGCAGAAAAATGGTAGTGGTATCACCATTAACAGTAAGTCCATAATAAAGACCTAGTGTACTACCAACTATAACGGGGGATAATAAAGAAAGCGCGACACTTTTGGCTAGTTGATGTTTCATATAAGTTCCTAAATACACACTACAAACATTATCTTAAGCATGCACCAAGTTCTTAAGGTTAGAAACAGAGACTATGGTCGTAATTTATGATGGGAAAACAAGCACTCTTTAAACGTCTGTTACTAGACATTTTAACGAATAGTTTTGCTAACTAAAAACAGACACCTATTTTGTTGGCAGCTCACGCTTACTTTTAGCTGTTTATTCGCCCATAACGTAAAGCTCACTACCTTACAGGCGCTAACCTCAATAAAAACATAGCCTTAAGGTTGCAATATAAATGCGTTCTTAAATGAATGGCTAATTTGTGCATTTAGGCTTCGGCAGTCATCTGCGGTTTGAACGGGGGATTAAGCGTAGATGCTGATGTATTAATAAATAATGAGGCCATAGTGACTTCACGTTTTTTCCCTCGGCGGATCAGTGCTTCAACGTACACGATACTTAATACAATAGCAGTGGCTTTATAAACGTTGCCGTGCAAATCCCCCACGGCACCACCCGACATACTAAAGATGCCATAAGCTGCATTCATAAAAATATGCATCCACATAGGAAACCAAATTTTATAACCACACTCACAATAAAGCCACGCAAACCAAGTGCCTGCAACAGTGGTTACTGCTACCGCCATTAGTGCAGAAATGGCATCGCCACCTTGGTACATGTGCCCTACTCCAAATACTACCGAGCTTGTCAACGCTGCGGGAATGAACCCCCAGCGGCAAAACCTGTATAAAGCACCAAATAAAGCCGCCCTAAATATTAGCTCTTCAAAAAAACCAGCATAGATTGAGCCTGTTATTAGTCCAGACAAAGATAAATTTAAATTACTACTCAAGTATGCATAGCCAAGTGTCATAGGTATACAGCAGAGCAAAGCTGCAAAGGTATAGTTATTAAAGCCTTCGGTGTTAAGGCCAATTGCGTCAAGCATGTTATCTCTTTTAAATAGCAATGTGGTTATCACTAATAAAGGAGCATATAAAAATAAGTATTTAGCAGGGATAAATAAAACCCCAGTAGACGCATCGGCCTGGGTTAATATTTTCGTCCATTCGCTACCCCAAAAGCTTTTCATTATGTAATGGCAAAAAACAAACGTGGCTATCACTAACAGTGATTTTAAAATAGTGTTCATAGTAACCTTCTTAAGTTGTATTTTTAGTTCAACTTAAGCATGCCTACTCCAGCGTAAAACTACGAACTGTTAGGGATTAACAACATTTTTAGGTATCAAATACAAGTATTTGGGCTGACTAACAAGCACTTGGGGTGAGTAACAAAGCGGCTTTTATATTGTCTACGTAGCTTCGCGATACCGGAACAGGCATGGGTGTGTTTTTAAGCGTTAATTGCAAGCCGCCAGCGTTGCCACTATACGAGTGAATAAAGGCAACATTAACTGCATAAGAGCGATGGCACCTAATAATTGCAGTATTAATAGAGAGCTGTTTAAGTAAGCGAGTTAAAGAAATGCGCAGTAGAGTTTGCTGTATTGCGTGTCCGTCATAAACACTAATTTCGCAATAATTATCAGCCGCTTTTATAAACAAAACACGCTCTAAAACTATGCTGATTGCATCATTTTTATTATCGCCAACTAACGTAATTTGCTCGAGTTTTAAAGGAAGGGCTTCACATTGCTTGATTTGTTGCCGCTGTGGTGTTTGATCAATATTAAGCTGACTAACATGGCGATTTAACATATACATAAAAATTAGCGGAAATACGCCAATAGCAAATATATAGCCAATAAACAGCATCTGATTTTGCCAATGCCACTGTCCTAAAAATGCCACAACAAAATAAGCGTGGTTAAATAAAGCACAAATTAAAATATAAAAGCCGCTTATAAGCATAATACGAAGTGGCTTATAAAAATCATAACGTAACAGCGCTATTTCGATAAAGCCCGATAATAGTAACGCAACAAAAGTGACTAAACCATAACCTGAAAGCCTGAGTATTTTATATGACGATGTATCGTTAATTGTACCAAAAGGTTGGAATACGAATAAAACAAACAACGTTACCAACGAGAACATCATTGCACGATAAACAATAAGTTTTCTTGAATGTAAATCACCCTTGAGCCACAACATACTATTTTAATTACCAATTTTAAAATCTAAAAGTAGCATATTAATATGTTAATAATCTATTAATGATCTATTAATAATCGCTAATAGCAAACCGAAACGGGGAAATAAGCGAGAAAACCTAAAGGTGAGCTGATAATAAAGCGTAGATACAAAAAAGCCCGCTTTAAGCGGGCTTTAATATAATGGTGGAGAGATAGGGATTTGAACCCTAGATGGGCTACAAACCCATGCCGGTTTTCAAGACCGGTGCATTCGACCACTCTGCCATCTCTCCGAAAGTGCTATAAACTACAAGTAAGAGTGTACTCATAATTATTGTAATTAGGTGGTGGAGAGATAGGGATTTGAACCCTAGATAGGCTACAAACCTATGCCGGTTTTCAAGACCGGTGCATTCGACCACTCTGCCATCTC
>NZ_LKDV01000024.1:0-66361 GCF_001401875.1 Pseudoalteromonas sp. P1-13-1a
ACACCGTGAAATACAATGGTAGTATTTTGTATCAACCAAACTTACTTGTCGCTTTCTTGCAATTGCCATAAGACACCCAGCTCGTTTTTACACTGATTTAAACTTAGCCTTCAATTTTGAAAAGAGCAAAATTTAAGATGGGTGTCATGTTAATTTTCGAAAAGAGCAAAATTTAAGATGGGTGTCATGTTAATTTTCGAAAAGAGCAAAATTTAAGATGGGTGTCATGTTAATTTGGCTTCTAACGCCCAAATAAGGGGCTAATTATTGCTGGCTAAAATAACGAACGAAGTGAGGCAGCCAGCTGTAATTAGTCCCACTTCATTTTCTTGTTATGTTTAAATTTAAGATAACCTAATAATTATTTGAGCAACCCACTTATCAAGGTGTTTACTAGGTACGAAAGATAAAAATATACCAATAAGAGGGAGTAGTCCGCTAAATATGGCTGCAAATATTTTAGAACTCTCATCTTTAGTTGGTACACCATTTATTTCAATTACCGCATTTGGATCTAATGCTGCTTGAACAAAAAAGAAAACTAATATACTTCCGATGAGTATTAGAACTCCCCCTGCAAGTCGACTTAAACCAACAACGATATCGACTTTTTTCTTTAATTCGACGTCCATACTATCCTTTAAACATAACTTTTAAATAAGGGGCGCAGGCATGTGGGGCATAATGGCGAAGCCGCCCCACGTGTATGCGTCCCAGCCTGCGCAGCAGGCGGCTTAATTTTTTTGTTATACATTTACTTTGTACTTTAAATCGACCGCCTCGTCGCCTGTAACTCCTCTAAAACCCCACTGATATTTTTCTTGCTCTTTGATGGTGATTTCTACGTCGATTGGCTCAATACCAATGGCGGACTCTATTTCTTTGAAAAGCGTTTTAATAAGTTGCTTTTGCGTATCCGGCTTGCGACCTTTCATCAAATTGATTTCGATTACCGTATAAGCATCGCTTCTGCCTCCAGGATAATAAAAGTCTTCTTTTTCTAGAGGTACAAATCTATGTGCACGTTTGTCTTCGGGCATACCAAGAACTGATTGCATGCAATGATGTATGACATCTGAAAGTGCAGCTTTGATGGGATTGAGGTGTTGGTTTATTCCGTATATTACAACCACTGATGTTTCCTTGTGTATAACGCCCCAAGCAGGGGCAAGTACATGCAGGCTAAAATAAGGAACGAAGTGACGGGAGCCTGCATGTAATTGTCCCGCTGACTTGGTTTGTTAGGTATACATTACTCACCGTACTCTGATAAGTACAGCTTGATACCTAGGCGACCCATTATAGACATTGCCTCTGGTGACAATATTGCCCCGCCGCCACATGCATTCTCTCTTATAGTAAAACCAAGATCTGCTATGTACTTTGCTGGTACTAGATTGAGCGGATTTTTGAGCAGCCAGGATTCTAGAGCTTCTATTTGAGAAGGTAATTCCCAATCACCTTCTGCAAGGTGAGCTAATTTTTCACCTGAACCATCTACTTTGACATAAATTGGCAACGAATTTTCCTTGTATACCTAACAACTTTATCAGAGGACACTTTCCTCTTTTTATGAGTAATATATGTCCTCTTAATTACTTTTAATATTAATAACAAATCCTGTAACACATTGCCAGCTTTAAACTTTAAGTCAGGCTGTTCTTTTTTTAAAATGAAGAAAAGAGGAAAACGTCCTCATTTCTTGACTTAGGAGGGAAAACACTAATACTGTATATAAATACAGGTAAATAGGGTTTGAAATGAAAACTAAGTCCCCTTTCCTTAATAGTATTATCGACTATATGTATAGCCATCATTATGCTAAAAAATCTATTGAAACTTATGTCTTTTGGATTACTGCCTATATCCATTTTCATAATAAGCGACACCCTACCAGTATGGGCAATAATGAAGTAGAAGTATTTTTAAATCACTTAACAGTTACTAAAAAAGTGGCAGCGAGAACACAAGCAACTGCTTTAAATGCACTTGCTTTTTTATATAAACATATTATCAAGAATGAGCTTTCATTAGATTTAAATTTCATCAAAAGTAACCGTCAACAGAAACTTCCTGTCGTACTTACACAAACTGAGGTATCGCTATTTTTTAGAAATATAAATAAGCGACATTATTTGACAGCACCCCTGCTATATGGAAGTGGTTTACGGCTGATGCAAGCAGTAAAAATAAGAGTTCATGATATTGAATTCGACTATAAAAACATACGCATTTGGAGCGGCAAGGGTAATAAAAATCGTATTGTGACACTTGCTGAAGAATTAATACCAATGCTAAGAAATCAAATAATTCAGGTTGATGAATATTTACAGTTAGATTAAAAAAATGATGCGTACGCCGGTGTATGGATGCCTCATCGACTTAGTAAAAAATACCCAAGCGCTAATAAGTCATTACAATGGCAGTTTCTGTTCCCATCACATAAATTAAGTACAGACCCTGAAACAGGAGAAATAAGACGTCATCACTTAGATCGTTCAGGGGTAAGAAAGGCAGTTAAACTGTCTTCAACAAAAGCTGAAATTAATAAACACGTTACCCCACATACTTTGCGCCACTCTTTCGCTACGCATTTGCTGCAAAGCGGCGCTGATATCCGCACAGTACAAACACAGTTAGGTCACAGTGATGTACGTACTACACAGATTTATACGCATGTTTTACAACAAGGTGCTAACGGGGTTGTTAGCCCTTTTTCAAGATTATAAATAGCTCAGTAACAAGGCAAAAAGTTAGTTATATAGTTTTTCTACATGAGAAGTTTTTAACGCAGTTAATGAGTTATTTAGAGCGCTAAAATGGTCAACGTTTTAATTCAGCGGGTATCCTACCCATGTACTACAACAAGGTGCTAACGGGGTTGTTAGCCCTTTTTCAAGATTATAAACCTCCCCTATTCAAAACAAAAAAGCACAGCCAAAAGCGCCATGCTTTTTAAATTCAAGCGTAAAAAACTTACTTTACAAACGAATACCGCCGTCTATTTCAACCACGCGACCGGTAAAAAAGTCGTTTTCGATTATGTATTGTGCAGTATGGGAAATTTCGTTGCTTTCGCCCAAACGCCCTACGGGTGTTACTGCAAGCATACGCTGTTTGGCTTCGGGTTTCATGGCGTCTGTCATCGCGGTGCTTATTACGCCTGGTGCAATAGCCCCTACGCGTATACCAAAACGGCCAAGCTCTTTAGCCCATGTGGTGGTAAGTGCTACTACGCCAGCTTTTGATGCTGCGTAGTTTGTTTGGCCTATGTTACCTGCGCGCGCTACGCTTGACATATTCACAATTACACCGCCTTTGCCTGATTCAATCATGTGGCTTGCAGCTTCTCGCCCTGCTAAAAATACGCCAGTAAGGTTTACATCAATCACCGATTGAAATTGCTCAAGGGACATTTTTTTTACCACTTTGCCGTCTTTAGCTTTTATAAACATGCCGTCGCGTAAAATACCGGCGTTATTTATAAGCACACCAATGTGGCCAAAATCGCCATTAATGGTATTAAATACATTTTCTACTTCGCTCTCTGCGGTTACGTTTGCAGCGTAGCCTTTAATAGTGCCAGATACACCGTCAAGCTGTTTTAGTTGCTCGCATGCTTTGTTTAATAACTCTTGCGCCATATCTATAAGTGCAATGTTAGCACCCATAAGGGCAAATTTTTGCGCCATTGCAAAACCTAAGCCTTGTGCGCTACCAGTTATTACTACCGTGTTATTTTTAATTTCCACGCCTTGCTCCTACTTAGAAAACAGTTTAAAAATGGCACTAAAATCATCACTGCCTGCACCTTGGTGCTGAAGCATAGTGTATAAATTTTTAGCCATTGACCCCATTGGGGTTGATGAATTACTTTGCTGCGCGGCTTCCATGGCAAGGCCTAAATCTTTAGCCATTAAATCGACCATAAAGCCTGGTTTGTAATCGTTA
This sequence comes from Pseudoalteromonas sp. P1-13-1a, assembly GCF_001401875.1. Lineage (NCBI taxonomy): Bacteria > Pseudomonadati > Pseudomonadota > Gammaproteobacteria > Alteromonadales > Pseudoalteromonadaceae > Pseudoalteromonas > Pseudoalteromonas sp. P1-13-1a. Next base: position 3,952 of record NZ_LKDV01000024.1, read on the forward strand.
CTTGCAGGGGCTGTATCCATTACACCTGGGCACGGGTTGTAAAGTTCAAGCGTCCAGTTACGGCCAGAACTTGCGGTCATTATGTCGCTAAGTACTTTAGGATCGAGGCCGTTATTTATACCCATTTGTAGTGCTTCGCTGGTGCCTGCCATTAAAATGCTAAGTAGCATGTTGTTACATATTTTTGCAACTTGCCCTGCGCCAATATCACCTGCATGGAATATGTTTTTACCCATATCATTAAGCACAGGTTGTGCGGTATTAAACGCGGCTTTACTCCCCCCTACAATAAACGTAAGCGTGCCAGCCGCTGCGCCTGCAACGCCGCCCGATACCGGTGCATCTACAAAGCTAATACCCTGCTCGCCAAGTGCGCTGCCAACCACACGGGCCGACTCTGCATCTATTGTTGAGCAATCTATCACTAAGGTGTTTTTACCCAGCACATTAATTAAGCCGCTATCGTCGTTATTGCCTAAATAAAGCGATTTAACATGTTTGCCTGCGGGTAACATACTAATGAGTATATCGGCATTGCTTGCACATGCTTTTGCATTATCAGCTGCGTGTGCACCTTTGTTTGCAAGTTCATTTAAGACCGACTGGTTTAAATCGAATGCCGTAACAGTGTGACCGGCTTTAATTAAGTTAGCCGCCATAGGGCCGCCCATATTACCTAAGCCGATAAAACCAATATTGAGTTTAGTCATCGTCTTTCCTTTATGTGTGTGATGGCGTGTGTAAGCCATTGAGTGGGTGATTTTCGCTAAAACGGTTAGCAAAGAAGCTATCTATTATTGTTTGTGGTACATCACTCAGTGTTTTGTATTGCCAATTAGGTGCGCCGTCTTTATCTATTAATAGTGCTCTTACGCCTTCTTGAAATTCACCTACTTCGCCAGCGCGTATCGACATACACAGCTCCATTTTAAAACACGTTAATAAGCTTTGGCCTTTACTGGCTTTTAATTGCTCACTAACCAGTGCACAACTTAGTGGGCAGCCATGCTTGAGTGACTTTTGGGCGCGTTGCAGCCATTTGTCGTCAATAGTTAGGCCTAAAATATAATCAACTTGTTCTTGTAGCGTATTAAATTCAGCTAATTTTTGAATGGTTGCTAAGTTAGCTTTAATATTACCTTTGGGCATTCGCGCAGATTGGTTATCTAAATCGGTTAATAACTTTGTTAAACGCTCATGATTTAAACTTGGAGTTTTGCCCCACTTAGCAGCTAAAATTTGCGCTAGCATGGCATCGTACTTTGTGCTGTCGATAAAGTGATCGGCAAGCGATACAAAGCGTGCATCTTCACAATTAATAGAAGCCGACGTTAGCCCTAAAAATAGCCCCACACCTTGTGGCATTTTATGTAAAAAGTAACTGCCGCCTACATCTGGGTATAAGCCTATGGTTTGCTCTGGCATGGCAATGCGCGATGTTTCGGTTACTACGCGGTGACTAGCACCTGCCATTAGGCCTAAACCGCCACCCATTACTATGCCGTTACCCCACACTAGAATTGGTTTATCAAAGGTATGAATAAGGTAATCAAGTTTGTACTCAAGGGTAAAAAACTCTTCAACTAGGCTTGTTGGCTTACCTTGCGCCATTGCATGATGCAGGCTTACTACATCGCCACCGGCGCAAAAGGCTTTATCGCCTGCGCCTTTTAAAATAACCATTGCAATTGCATCATCGTCTTGCCAAGCGCGCAGCTGCGGCTCGAGTAATTTGATCATGTCAAAATTGAGGGCGTTTAATGCTTTAGGTACGTTGAGTGTAATAAGCCCAATTAAGCTGCCGTTTTCTGCGATTGCCGTTTCAAATAGCACGGGGTCGTCGGCATTATTTAATAACGTTAAATTACTCATTAGCCATTTACCCAATTAGCGCGGCGTTTTTCTAAAAAGGCATTTACACCTTCTTGTTGATCTTGTGTATCAAACAAACCAACAAACAATTCACGCTCAAGTGGCAATACACTGGCCATAGATTGATGGCGGCCTTTTTGTATAAGTGTTTTACACGCAGAAACTGAGCTTGGGCTTTGTTCGCTTACCTGGTTGGCAAGTTTTAACGCCGCTGCAAAGCTTTCGCCTTGGGGTACAACTTCTTCTACTAAGCCAATTTGTAGGGCTTTATCGGCTTTTAGGCGCTCGCCACATAAAATCATGCGTTTTGCCCAGCCTTCACCTACAAGCCATGCTAAATTTTGTGTCCCGCCTGCGCATGGTAATAAGCCCACTTTTGCCTCTGGCAATGCCATTTGTGCTTGCTCTTCTGCTATGCGTATATCACATGCAAGCGCCACTTCTAGCCCGCCGCCCATGGCATAACCATTTATTGCTGCAACCGATACCCCTGTAAAATTAGTCAATGCTTCAAAGGCTTCACCAAACACACGCGACATATCAGCAGCAGCGCCTTTATCGCCACTAGCAAATACGTTTAAATCGGCACCGGCGCTAAAAAACTTTTCGCCTTCGCCAGTTAGCACTAAAGCATAGATATTTTTGTTGTTATTAAGCTCGTTAACTTTGTTTTTTAAATCTATTAAGGTGTCTTTTGTCCAGGTATTAGCTGGCGGGTTAGACATAGTTAAAATTGCAACATGCCCTTGGGTTGTTAATTCAATACACGGCTTTGATTGTGACATAACTTGCTCCTTATAAAACGTCGCTTGCAGATTCAGCTAAAATACGGCGCGCTATAATTACGCGCATAATTTCGTTTGTGCCCTCTAAAATTTGATGAACGCGCACATCACGTACATGGCGCTCAAGCGGGTATTCTTTTATGTAACCATAACCACCATGTACTTGCAGTGCCTCGTTACACACGGTAAAGCCAACATCCGTCGCAAAACGTTTAGCCATGGCGCAGTAGGTGGTTTTTTCACTATCGCCGGTATCAAGTTTAAATGCCGCAAGCCTAACCATTTGCCGTGCAGCGACAAGCTCGGTATTCATATCTGCAATCTTAAACTGCAAAGCCTGAAACGCAGCCAGTGGCTTACCAAATTGAGTGCGCTCTTGTAAGTACTCTTTTGCTGTATTAAGTGCAGCTTGTGCAGTACCAATTGAGCACGTTGCAATATTAATGCGCCCGCCATCTAAACCTTGCATTGCAAATTTAAAGCCTTCGCCTTCTTTACCTAATAAGTTATGTGCCGGTATACGCACATTTTCAAAACTAATTAAGCGTGTTGGTTGTGCGTTCCAACCCATTTTTTCTTCTGCTTTGCCGTACTCAACACCTTGTGCATCGGCCGGTACTACAAATGCCGAAATACCCGCAGCGCCTTCGCCACCGGTGCGCGCCATGACCACTAATACTTCGGTTTCGCCCGCGCCCGATATAAACATTTTTGAGCCGTTAATAACGTACTCATCACCCTCAAGTACGGCTTTTGTTTTTAGTGATGCCGCATCTGAGCCCGAGCCAGGCTCTGTTAAACAATAAGAAGCAAGTAGCTCGCCCATTACTAGTTTTTCTACGTATGTGTCTTTAACTGCGTCGGTACCAAAACTTGCCACCATCCAGGTCGCCATATTATGAATAGTTAACATGGCCGTTGTTGCAGTACAGCCCATAGCAAGCTGCTCAAATATAATGCTTGAATCTAAACGTGATAAACCAAGGCCGCCGGCTTCCTCTGGCGTGTATAATCCGCAAAAACCAAGCTCGCCTGCGGCTTTAATCGTCTCTTTAGGAAAAATATGCTCGCGATCCCACTTTGCTGCATGTGGGGCAAGTTCTGATTCGGCAAATTGGCGTGCAGTTTCTGCAAAGGCGTGTTGATCTTCTGATAAGTTAAAGTCCATGTTAGACCTCTTTAATTGTGTGTTGTTAGTGTGCCCTATTGGGATAGGTGTGAAGAGCGGCAAAGGCTTATGTGTGTGTTCTAGTTGCTTGTCAGCGAGTTTAGCCTTTGCGCTCTTCTTTATTATTATTTTTGAGTGTGTTTATTTTAAATTAATGCTCATGTTTGGACCCGAAGCGATGTCGTCTTCAAACCAACGTGAGGTAATGGTTTTAGTTTCTGTGTAAAAACGTATACCTTGCTTACCATAAGTGTGCGTATCGCCATAAAACGAGCCTTTCCAACCTGTAAACGAGAAAAACGGCAGCGGAACCGGGATAGGCACATTAATACCCACTTGGCCTACTTCAATTTCGTGTTGAAATTTACGCGCCGCAGCACCACTTGAGGTAAATAGTGATGTACCGTTTCCGTATGGGCTTTCGTTAATAAGGGCAATTGCCTCTTCTAGCGTATCTACAAACATACAGGCAAGCACAGGACCAAAGATTTCTTCTTTGTATAAATCCATTTCTTTTGTTACATCGGTAAATAAGGTTGGGCCAACCCAGTTACCTTGCTCAAAGCCCTCTACTGTGAAGTTTGACCCGTCAATTAAACAAGTAGCGCCTTGCTCTTTACCGCTTGCAATAAGCGATAAAATACGCGCTTTTGCAGCTTTTGATGTTTGTGGGCCGTAGGCAGCGTCTTTGTCATCCCATACGCCTGGGCGTACGTTTTCAAAGCCTGCTTTTATTTCATCTACCCACTCACTTGCTTGGCCTACAAACACAGCAACCGAAATACCCATGCAGCGCTGGCCTGCGGCACCAACCGATGCACCAACCAGGTTATTAACTACGTGCGATTTGCTCGCATCTGGCATAATAACCATGTGGTTTTTAGCACCCACACACGCTTGTACGCGCTTAAGGTTTTGCGTGCCTTTAGAATAAATATACGCACCTACGCCACACGAACCCACAAACGAAATTGCACGTACGGCTTTATCTTCTAGTAGGCGGTCTACTTGTGGTTTTGTACCGTGAACAATTTGTAATACGCCTTTTGGTGCGCCGGCTTCTATAAATAGTTCAGCTAAACGCATGGGAGTGAGCGGGTCTTGCTCAGAGGGTTTTAAAATAAAGGTGTTACCACACACAATAGCTAGCGGAAACATCCAAAGTGGGATCATCGCCGGAAAGTTAAATGGCGTAATGCCTGCACATACGCCTAGGGGCTGCATGTAAGAATAGGTATCTATTTTACGGGCAACGTTTTCCATTGTTTCGCCCATCATTAATGACGGTGCGTTAGCTGCTTGTTCTACTACTTCAATACCGCGCCATACATCGCCTTTTGCATCTTCAAACGTTTTACCTAGTTCGTGGCAAATAATGGTTGCCAGCTCATCGTGGTGCTCTTTTAATAGCGCTGCGTATTTCATCATAATGCGGGCACGCTCGGTAATGGGCACGTCTTTCCACGTTTTAAACGTTTCTGAGGCCGAGGCAATGGCTGCATCCATTTCTGAGTCGGTAGTGCATGGAACTTGTGCAAGCACTTCTTGGTTTGCTGGGTTAATTACATCAATAAGCTCGTTTGAAGCCGATTGAACAAATTCGCCATTTATAAGTAGTGGAACTTGGTGCATGGATAAATCCTGTTGTTAGTGTGTTCTTTTAAAAAAATGGCACCGTTTTGTTATTAGTATGAGTACGGTGCATTTTAGTTGCTGTTATTTAATTAACTACTTTGTTAGTAAGCCTCTACAGCCATGGCTACGGCTTCGCCGCCACCAATACATAAAGACGCAATTCCTTTTTTAAGGCCACGGTTTTTAAGTGCGTGAATAAGCGTGACTAAAATTCGCGCACCGCTGGCACCAATTGGGTGTCCAAGTGCACACGCGCCACCATTTACGTTTACTTTGCTCTCATCAAGCTTTAACTCGTTAATAGCAAGCATAGTTACCATGGCAAAGGCTTCGTTAATTTCCCAAAGGTCAACATCAGCAGTAGTCCAACCTGCTTTTTCAAGCACGTTGTTCATAGCGCCTACAGGTGCTAGTGTAAATTCGCTTGGTTTTTGAGAGTGCGTACTGTGCGCTACAATTTTACAAAGCGGTGTTAAGCCTTGCGCTTTTGCTTTTGATTCGCTCATTAATATAAGCGCTGCGCCACCATCAGAAATTGACGATGAATTAGCCGCAGTAATGGTGCCGTCTTTTTTAAAGGCCGCACGAAGGCTTGGTATTTTTTCAGGGCGTGCATTACCCGGCTGCTCGTCAACAGAAACAGTAACATCGCCCTTACGGGTTTTTATGGTGTGCGGGGCAATTTCGTTCTCAAAGCTTCCATTTTCAATTGCAGTATTAGCCTTACTTAACGAGCCCAGTGCAAAAGCATCCATTTGCTCACGGCCAATGCCATATTCATCGGCGGTATCTTGTGCAAAACAGCCCATTGCTTTGTTATCGTAGGCATCTTCTAGGCCGTCGCTCATCATGTGATCTTTAATTTCACCGTGACCCATACGCATGCCGCCACGCGCTTTAGGGATAAAATACGGTGCGTTACTCATGCTTTCCATACCGCCTGCAATAGCGCAGTTTATAGAGCCTGCTTTTATTAAATCGTTTGCAAGCATGGCGGCTTTTAAACCAGAGCCACACACTTTATTTATGGTTGTAGCACCCGTGCCCAGAGCAAGGCCTGCTTTTAACATGGCTTGGCGAGCTGGCGCTTGGCCAAGGCCCGCTGGCAATACACAGCCCATAATTACTTCATCTATTGCATCATTAGCTAAACCAGTTTGTGCAAGGGCACTTGCAATGGCAGTAGCGCCAAGCTCGGTAGATTGTGCATCGGTTAATGCGCCCATAAAGCCACCCATTGGCGTACGCTTTGCAGCTACAATTACCACTGATTCTAAAGTCATAATTAACTCCGTTGTATTTTTATGCAAATAGTTGTTAGAATATTTGCTCTATTAATTTGGTATTCATTTATTATTTAATACCCATACACAATACTAACGTTTACGCTAACGTCAACTAAAAACAGCTTATTTTTTAGTTTTAAAAGTGTAAGGTTTATTTTCCAATAGCGAAGATAAGTTACAAGAAAAAAAATAACCGATTGAATACTAATAACTTAATTTAACATTTCACCCTATCACTCCATTATAAACTGTTTCATAACATATCGAGCTTTACCTTTACGTAAACTTCACTTATATTGGAGTTATTCGAATGAGGTAAACACAACTATGAAACCAGATAATCAAACAAACTTTGCAAGCTCTGCTAAAGCACCAAGCAGTAACGATCAAACTTTTAGCATTAGTGATTTAGCTAAAGAGTTTGACATTACTACCCGCTCGATTCGTTTTTACGAAGACCAAGGTTTAATTACCCCCGAGCGCAATGGCCAAACCCGTATTTATTCAAAACGCGACAAAGTTCGCTTAAAACTTATTTTACGTGGCAAACGCCTAGGTTTTACGCTGGCCGAAACAGGCCGTTTGTTTGAACTGTACGACGCTGACAAATCAAGCGCTAAACAGCTGGTTACTATGCTCGATTTAATTGCAGAAAAAAAAGCTGACCTTTCTCAGCAAATGGACGACATAAAAGTTGTGCTTATGGAATTAGTTACAGCGGAGCGTCGCTGTAGAGACACGCTTAATAAAATAGACGAGTAGCCTATTTTAAAAATAAAAACACACTGATAACACACAAACAGGAATGAATCATGAGCACTATTTCACTTTATAAAGAGATGAACTTTGGCCTAGGCGAAACCGCCGATATGATCCGCGATCACGTCAATAGCTTTGCGAGCCAAGAAATAGCACCGCTTGCAGAACAAACCGATATGGAAAACGCGTTTCCTAATCAGCTTTGGCCACAAATGGGCGAAATGGGTGTACTGGGCATGACCGTTCCTGAAGAATTTGGCGGAGCTGGCTTAGGGTATTTAGAGCATGTAATCGCCATGGAAGAAATTAGCCGTGCGAGTGCTTCAATTGGCTTAAGCTATGGTGCACATTCTAACTTGTGTGTAAACCAAATTAACCGTAACGGTAACCAAGCACAAAAAGAAAAATACCTACCTAAACTGATCAGCGGCGAACACATTGGTGCCCTTGCCATGAGTGAACCTAATGCAGGCTCTGACGTGGTGTCGATGAAACTAAAAGCCGAGAAAAAAGGCGATAAGTACATTTTAAATGGCAATAAAATGTGGATCACCAACGGCCCCGACGCACACACGTTTGTTATTTACGCAAAAACAGATTTAGAAGCCGGCGCTAAAGGCATCACCGCATTTATTGTAGAAAAAGGGTTTGCTGGTTTTTCTACTGCGCAAAAGCTCGACAAGCTAGGTATGCGTGGCTCAAACACCTGTGAACTGGTGTTTGAAAACTGCGAAGTACCCGAAGAAAACATTTTAGGTAACCTAAACGAAGGCGTTAAGGTACTTATGAGCGGCCTTGATTACGAACGTGTAGTACTTGCTGCAGGTCCGCTTGGTATTATGCAAGCCTGTATGGATATAGTTGTACCTTATATTCATGAGCGTAAGCAGTTTGACACCCCTATTGGCCAATTTCAGTTAATTCAAGGCAAAGTAGCTGACATGTATACGCAAATGAACGCAGCACGCTCATACGTTTATACCGTTGCAAAAGCCTGCGACCGCGGCGAAACCACCCGTAAAGATGCCGCCGGCGCTATTTTATACGCTGCTGAACTTGCCACTAAAATGGCACTTGATGCCATTCAAATATTAGGTGGTAACGGCTACATAAATGAATACGCTACCGGTCGCTTACTCCGTGATGCCAAGTTATACGAAATTGGCGCAGGTACATCAGAAATACGCCGTATGCTTATTGGTCGCGAACTATTCACTGAAAGCCGCTAAGGATTAAATTATGACGATATTAAAATCGAGCGTTAATCCTCACGATCCTATTTTTGTACAAAATCATAAAAACATGGCGGCTTTAGTTGACGATTTACACAGTAAAGTTGCAACAATTAGTTTAGGCGGTGGAGCTGCACTCAAAGAGCGCCACGAAGGCCGAGGTAAATTATTTGTACGCGACCGCATCAGCACTTTATTAGATGAAGGCTCACCGTTTTTAGAAATCTCGCAATTTGCAGCCTATGGTGTGTACGAGCAAGAAATTGCCTGTGCAGGTGTAGTTGCCGGTATTGGCCGTGTTAAAGGGATTGAATGCATGATCATTGCAAACGATGCCACAGTAAAAGGCGGTACGTATTTTCCGCTAACTGTTAAAAAACACTTACGCGCACAAGATATAGCCGAGCGCTGCCACTTACCCTGTATTTACTTGGTAGACTCTGGCGGTGCTAACCTGCCTGAGCAAGACGATGTATTTCCCGATAAATTACATTTTGGCCGAATTTTTTACAACCAAGCCAGAATGTCGGGTAAAGGCATTCCTCAAATTGCTGTGGTAATGGGTTTATGTACTGCTGGTGGTGCCTACGTACCCGCTATGGCTGATGAAAGCATAATTGTAAAAGAGCAAGGCACAATATTTTTAGCCGGCCCGCCGCTTGTAAAAGCTGCCACAGGTGAAGTTGTCAGCGCCGAAGAATTAGGCGGCGCAGATGTGCACTGTAAAACATCAGGGGTGGCCGATCACTATGCAGAAAATGACGAGCACGCGCTTTCTATCGCTCGCCAATGTATTGAGCGTATTAATTATACGCGCCCTACAGCCCCTCTTTTAGAGGATGTTAAACCACCAAGGTACGATATAAACGAGCTTTACGGCATTGTAGGTACCGATCTTAAAAAACCATTTGATGTGCGTGAAGTTATTGCCCGTACGGTTGATGATTCATCGTTTGATGAATTTAAACGCTACTTTGGTGAAACACTAGTAACGGGCTTTGCCAGTATTTATGGTAACCCTGTAGGCATAGTGGCTAATAACGGCATTTTATTTAGTGAGTCGGCGCAAAAAGGCGCGCATTTTATTCAACTATGTGCACAGCGCAATATTCCTTTAGTGTTTTTACAAAATATTACCGGCTTTATGGTAGGTAAAAAATACGAATCCGAAGGCATAGCAAAACACGGCGCTAAAATGGTGATGGCAGTATCGTGCGCCGATGTACCTAAATTTACAGTATTAATTGGTGGCTCTTACGGCGCAGGTAACTACGGTATGTGTGGCCGTGCATTTGAACCTACCATGATGTGGATGTGGCCTAATGCCCGTATTTCTGTAATGGGTGGCGAGCAAGCCGCCGGTGTAATGGCACAAGTAAAGCAAGACGGCTTAGCGCGCAAAGGTCATAGCATGAGCGAGCAAGAAGTTAACGATTTTAAAAAGCCAATTATTGACCAATACGAAGAGCAAGGCCACCCGTATTATGCAAGCGCGCGCTTGTGGGACGACGGCATTATTGACCCTGCAGATACCCGTAATGTATTAGGCCTTGCTTTAAGTGCAGCTAAAAATGCACCACAGCAAGACTCTAAGTTTGGCGTATTTAGAATGTAACCGGAGCGCAAAATGTCAGTAACACTACAAATAACAAAATCTAATGTGGCTGTACTTGTTTTAAGCCGAGTTGAAAAGCGTAATGCTTTTAACAGTGAAGTAATACATGAGCTAATTCAGTGCATAGAGCATGCAAATACGCTCGATATTCGCGCTTTGGTTTTAAAAACTGAGGGTAAACATTTTTCAGCAGGCGCCGACTTAGCCTGGATGAAATCTATGGCTGATAACAATTACGCCGATAACCTTGCTGATTCAATGCAGCTTGCTAAATTAATGCAGGTATTAGCGACCTCTCCTCACCCTACTGTATGTGCTGTGCAAGGCGCGGCATTTGGTGGCGCGCTGGGCTTAATTGCCTGTTGCGATATTACTCTGAGTAAAGACGATGCCCAATTTTGCTTAAGCGAAGTAAAACTAGGCCTTATTCCTGCGGTAATTAGTCCGTATGTAATTAAAGCCATTGGTGAGCGCGCGGCACGGCGCTACTTTTTAACTGCCGAGGTGTTTGATGCCCACACAGCAAAGCAACTTGGTTTGGTTCATCAGGTTACCGGTAATTTAGACTGTGCGCTTGATAACCTTCTGCAAACATTAATCGACAATGGCCCTGTCGCTGTAAAAGCCGCTAAATCGTTGATTAATGATGTAGCAAATAAGCCTATTAATGATGAACTTATTGAGCTTACGGCCGAACGTATTGCAAACATTCGGGTATCTGACGAAGGCCAAGAAGGACTCAGTGCCTTTTTTGATAAACGCCCTCCCGCTTGGCAACTGTAGGATTAACTATGAACACACACACATTAAAAAAGATACTCATTGCCAACCGCGGTGAAATTGCGTGCCGAATAATGCGCACAGCAAAACAGATGGGCCTAATAACGGTGGCCGTTTATTCTGATGCCGATAAACACGCACAACATGTAAAAATGGCGGATGAGGCCTACCATGTTGGCCCAGCGCCAAGCAAAGATTCATACCTTGTAACAGATAAAATTATACATATTGCGAAAACAAGCGGGGCCGATTGTATCCACCCTGGCTATGGTTTTTTATCTGAAAACAGCGAGTTTGCTAAAGCCTGTGAAGCCAACAATATTGCGTTTATTGGCCCATTGGCTAGCAGCATAGAAGCCATGGGTTCTAAAACTCGCGCTAAAGAAATTATGGCCGCTGCCAATGTACCATTAGTGCCAGGTTACTATGGTGATAATCAAGACCCTACTTTTTTACAATCTGAGGCTGAAAAAATTGGCTACCCCGTGCTAATTAAAGCGGCCTTTGGCGGCGGCGGTAAAGGTATGCGTGTTGTTGAGCAAGCTAAAGATTTTATAAGTGCACTAGAAGGCGCACAGCGTGAAGCAATAGCTGGTTTTGGTAACGACTTAGTACTGCTTGAGCGCTATGTTAACCAGCCTCGCCACGTAGAAGTACAGGTATTTGCCGATAACCACGGTAACTGTGTGTATTTAGGGGATCGTGATTGCTCATTACAGCGCCGTCATCAAAAAGTTATTGAAGAAGCCCCAGCGCCTGGTTTAAGTGATGCACTGCGCAAAGAAATGGGCGAAGCTGCAGTACGCTGTGCCCTTGCAATAAACTACCGCGGTGCAGGTACGGTTGAGTTTTTACTGTGTGGCGATGAGTTCTTTTTTATGGAAATGAACACGCGTCTGCAAGTAGAGCACCCAGTAACAGAAATGGTCACCGGCGTAGATTTAGTTAATTGGCAAATTAATATTGCCGCTGGGCAAACTCTGCCGTTAACGCAATCTGACATACAACTACAAGGTCACAGCTTTGAAGCGCGAATTTACGCAGAAGATCCAAGTAACGAGTTTATTCCTTGCTCTGGCGTAATCGAATCATTAAATACACCGCTTAACAACGAGTTTGTACGTATAGATACTGGCATTGCACAAGGTGATGAAATAAGCCCGTATTACGACCCGATGATTGCAAAACTTATTGTGCATGATGATGATCGCGAGCAAGCATTAGGGCGTTTACGCCAAGCACTTGAGCAATTTCACTTAGCGGGTTTTAGCACGAACATTGGCTTTTTACATAATTTAGCAAGCCACCCTAGGTTCGCTGAAGGTGCGCCAAGTACTCACTTTATTGCCGAGCAAGGCGATGCATTGGTAAGTGTTGATAGCGCCGCGCTTGAAAAAGCACAACTCATTGCAGCTTTTGCCTACCTTGAAACGCTTAGCGCTAAAAACGAAGCTGTTCAAAGTGCAAGCCCGTGGCAGCAATTAAGTGGTTTTACGCTTAACGCCCCACAAAAAGTAGATGTTCCATTTAAAGACTTAACCATCAGTGGTGTTAAAACTAAAACGGGTTATGTTGTAACGCATAATGAAAAGTCGTTCGATATAGCAGGCTCTGTAAACCAAAACGTATGTAATGTGTTTATTGATGGGGAAAAATTTACCGCCCATGTTAGCCACTTTGATAGCAGTATTAGCGTGATGTTTGCTTCGCTACAAATTAAGCTTGCTTTAAACACTAAACATTACATTAGTAGCCATGAAAACGACGCCCTGCCCCTTGCGGCGCCACTTAATGGTACTGTGGTTAAGCATTTAGTTGATGTAGGCAGCACCATCACCAAAGGCGATGCTGTAGTGATTATTGAAGCCATGAAAATGGAATATACACTCAATGCACCGCACGATGGTATTTTACAAAGCTACTGCTTTGATGAAGGTGAATTAGTTTCGCACGGCGCTTTATTAGCAATTGTAGAAGACACCACGGCGCAGGAGGCATCGTAATGGCGGCCTTCCCCAGCGAAGTTAAAATTGTTGAAGTAGGTGCGCGTGATGGCCTACAAAACGAAAAATCGGTTACTGCATCTGATAAAATTTCATTAATAAATGCACTTAGTGATGCTGGCTTAAAAAATATCGAAGCCGGCGCCTTTGTATCGCCTAAGTGGGTGCCACAAATGGCCGATTCAGCCGAAGTAATAACGGCGCTTAATTTACCCAATGCAAATTTAAGTGCGCTTACACCCAACTTAAAAGGTGCCCAAGCGGCCCATGCCGTTGGCATAAAAGAATTTGCCATATTTACCGCCGCAAGCGAATCGTTTTGCCAAAAAAATATAAATTGCAGTATTGAACAAAGTATTGAGCGCTTTAGCGAGGTTATGGCCTTTGCAAAAGCCAATAACATACGTGTACGCGGTTATGTGAGTTGCGTGCTCGGTTGCCCTTATGAGGGGGAAATAGACCCGCATAAAGTACTTAGCGTTTCGCAAAAGCTTTTAGATTTAGGCTGCTACGAAATAAGCCTTGGCGATACCATAGGTGTTGGCACTGCAAACAAAGTTACTACGCTTTTAACACTTTTACTTGATCATATTGAAAAATCGAAACTGGCGGTGCATTTTCATGACACGTACGGGCAAGCGCTCACAAATATTTACGCAGCGTTAAGCTTAGGTATAGCAACGGTTGATGCAGCTGTTGCTGGCCTTGGCGGCTGCCCTTATGCCAAGGGCGCGTCAGGAAATGTTGCCACCGAAGATGTGGTTTACTTACTCAACGGGCTTGGCATCGAGCATGGAATTGATTTACAAAGGTTAAGTAGCGCTGGTTGGAAAATTACGCAAGCACTTGGCAAAACGCCTGTAAGCAAAGTTTCAATTGCATTAGGCAACACACAAAAATAATAGCTTAACTCGCCAATTGGCAGTTAATACAATGAGGAGAGACTCATGGCCGGTTTTGATAAAGTGGTTTCTAGTTACGAAGCTGCGATGGCAGGTTTAAAAGATGGCGATACTATAATTGCTGGCGGTTTTGGCTTATGTGGTATCCCAGAGGGCTTAATTAAACAAATTAAGCAAATGAATACCAAAGAGCTAACCGTGGTTTCTAACAATTGCGGTGTGGATGACTTTGGATTAGGAATTTTACTAAAAGATAAACAAATTAAAAAAGTAATCGCCTCATATGTAGGTGAAAATGCCTTGTTTGAGCAGCAATTATTAAATGGTGAAATAGATGTAGAGCTTACCCCGCAAGGTACACTTGCAGAAAAAATGCGCGCCGGTGGTGCCGGTATCCCTGCATTTTATACTGCAACAGGTTACGGTACGCCTGTTGCTGAGGGTAAAGATGTTAAAGAGTTTAACGGCCGCCCTTATATTTTAGAAGAGTCCATCACGGGTGAATTTGCTATTGTAAAAGCATGGAAAGCAGACCGATATGGTAATTTAGTATTTAGGCACACTGCCATGAACTTTAACCCTATGGCGGCAACAGCAGGTAAAATTACCGTTGCTGAAGTAGAAGAAATTGTAGAGCCAGGCGAACTAGAACCAAGTCAAATTCATACCCCTGGTATTTTTGTAAACCGCGTTATTAAAGGTAACTTTGAAAAACGCATTGAACGTGTAACAACACGAGATTAAGCAGGAGCAGACGTTATGGCATTATCACGTGAACAAGTTGCAATGCGTGTTGCACAAGAACTACAAGACGGTTACTACGTTAATTTAGGCATAGGAATTCCGACACTCGTCGCAAACTTTGTACCAGAAGGTATAGAAGTTATGTTACAGTCCGAAAATGGGCTTTTAGGGATGGGACCATATCCCACTGAAGCCGAACTAGACGCCGATATGATAAACGCGGGTAAAGAAACCGTGACAGCTGCAACAGGCGCAGCCATATTTAATAGTGCAGATAGTTTTGCCATGATACGGGGTGGTCATGTAGACTTAACAGTTCTGGGTGCATTTGAAGTTGACCAAAGTGGCAACATTGCGTCGTGGATGATCCCAAAAAAGCTAATTAAAGGTATGGGCGGCGCAATGGATTTAGTTGCAGGCGCAAAGAATATTATTGTTACTATGACCCATGCCAGTAAACATGGTGAGTCAAAACTGCTTGAGAAATGCGCTTTACCGCTAACAGGCGTTAACTGCGTAAAAAAAATAGTAACGGATTTAGCCGTACTTGAAGTTAAAGACGGCGCTTTTCATTTACTTGAGCGCGCACCAGGCGTATCGGTAGATGAAATTATTAGTAAAACAGCAGGTAAATTACTTGTTGACGGTGAAGTGCCAGAAATGGTTTTTTAACGCTTCACCATGTACCGACCTCATTCCCAGTGCCAATGGCGCTGAGTTACCCAAAATCCCTCGCTAGAGGGATTTTTTTTGCCCGCTTTAAATTTTTTTCACTTTTAATACAGTTGTAGTAAATATTATCTATAATACAAATAACTTTAAATGTAAGCGCTTAAATTTTTTGCACTAATTTGTAGATAGTCTGCACCTTTTTTGTGAACTAGCGCTATATTTAAAATTAAACTATTGATATTATTAATTTAAATTATTGGTTCGATTATTGCCTAATAAAGGCGTCTTTAATTAATTAAACGATTTTTGGAAAACATGCAAACTCCTATTCGAGGCCTCCGCTCTTTTTGCTTTGCAGCAAAAAGCTTAAGTTTTAAACATGCAGCTAAAGAGCTGTACCTTACCCCCTCTGCGGTAAGCCATCAGATTAAACAGCTTGAAGAACAGCTTGGTATAGAGCTTTTTCAGCGACAAACTCGTTCCATTAGCTTAACCGCTGCAGGTAAAAACTTTTTTGATGCTATTTCACCCATTATTTATACACTTGAGAACACCATCAACGAATTTAGTCAGTTACAGCAAAATACTAATATAACCATTACGCTGCCTGAGTTTTTTGCCAGTGAACTACTCATGCCTAAGCTTAGTGAGTGGACCTCAGAGCATCCAAATATAAACCTGCAAATGGATACGCTTAAAACCCGTAAAGAGCTAACCCGACACAGCGATTTATCGATTGTTTTATCATCTAGTAAGCCTACAGAAGGCCTGACAACAGAGTTATTTAATCTTGAATATATCCCTGCGTGTAACGAAGCACTGTTAAAACAGTGGAAAGACGATCATTGCCAAGCATTAAATCAAGTCCCCCTAATTCTGCATAAAGCAAGACCATGGGCATGGCACCAATGGGCTGAAAAAGCGGGCATAGATGACTTTTCTCCTACACAAATTATCCAAATTGATAGTATGTTTGGGGTCGCTCGCGCTGCCCAGCAAGGTATAGGTATTTCACTTATACCGCTACCTATCAGCCAAAGCTGGTTTGATGAAAAATGGCTTTATAAATTGTTTCAGCAGCCCCTTACAACTAAAGATAAATACTACTTAGTGCAGCACGAAGCTAATACGCCCAACCCAGCACTGGATTTATTTGCTAAGTGGGTGGTATCTACATTTAGCAACATTCAAGGTTAGTGTTGAAATAATATACGCCATGGTATTTTTGTTTGGTTACTCCCCTACTTTTAGTGTGCAGCACTTAGCATGTCCTAAGGCTGCACATAGTAAACTGTAGTTCTTCATTATTTTTTACGCTTACCCATAGCGTTTAATCATTTATTATTAATTATATTTTTTTATTTAAACTCTTACTTTTTACTGCAAGCGAGTCATTGAAAATTAACTTATTAAAAATCAATAATATAGAGAGGAGGCTTAGACTAAAGTCTATAGCTTAATTTTTTTCACTTATTGGTTTTATTTTTATCGTTTGTCTGACAAATACGATTATTTTAAAGTTAACCCATCAAAAGCAAACAGCTAAACATGTTTACTAATTAGATAGTATTTACTGTTTTGCACCAAATAAATGCAACCTTTTTAGATGTGATAGCTCTAATAAGGTAAGAAAAGAATCTTATATTGTGTGTGTAAGATGTTGTCAGTGTGAAAAAGCAGTTCAAGTTAGGTGGTGACTTGGTTTGAACTGTTTTTTATTCCAGCAGCACGCAGCAATAACTAAATTAGCTACTGAGTAGCAAACCGAATCTTATATTGTGTGTGTAAGATGTTGTCAGTGTGAAAAGGCAGTTCAAGTTAGGTGGTGACTTGGTTTGAACTGTTTTTTATTCCACCAGCAGCACCCAGCAATAACTAAATTAGCTACTGTGTAGCAAACCGAATCTTATATTGTGTGTGTAAGATGTTGTCAGTGTGAAAAGCGGTTCATGTGAGGTGGTGACCTTATATGGGCCGTTTTTATTTTATAAGCACTATTTTTTGCCCCTGCCCTTGTACGTTAATACGCTTAATTAAATGATCTATTTTGAGGCTAAGAACCATATTAATAGCTGAGTAAAAATTCGCTATTCAATTGTTTTAAATGCGCGTTTTAAACATACACAGCCACACATCACCCCCACCAAATGATTTACTATTATTGCGGATTAGAATCATTCAATTATAAAGTTATGCTTTTGTTTGAGCTGTTTAATGGTATTTTCATTCTCTTTTAAAAATACATTAAACTTTCTAATAAGATGTGGGTGCTTAATGCTCGATAGCATAAACGCTTGATGATCAACTGGCAGTTGATGCTGAAAAAACACAGGTACAGGGGTATCGAAAAACTCCTCAATATTATACTTAAGTACATCGTGTGAAATATATATACAATCAACTCGCTCTTTATGCAGCAAGTAAATCATCTCGATAACATTATCGTTTTCGATTACTTTTAAGTTAGGCATTGAAGTTAATTTATTAAGCCCTTGTAATGTAAAACCACGCACTTTTGCAAGTGATTTGCAATCTTCAAGTTTAATATTGTCTTTTAAACTTGCTATACCTGTATGTGTAACTAATGAAGGCACAGAATAATTAATGCTTTGCTGGTGCTGACGTTTGTAGCTTACTTGCCAATTAGGGTTATCTGGATACTTAAAATCAACATGGTGATGCTCTATAAACTCTTTATATAGGCGAGGAATTGGTAAAGTATAAAACTCAAACTTGATATTTTGCTGTTTTGCAAATAACTCCAGCAGCTCTTTGCTAAAACCAAAATAATCACGTTTGTAAGTACCACTACCATCGTAATAAGGCAGATATTCTATATTTTCTACGCCTATTACATATTTTTCATTTGGCTGTGCTTGGGTTGGGCTTATTGCTATAAGCCCATACACAAGTGCTAAAGTGTTAATCAGTTTGATAGTTTAACGTCACTTTTATTGGTTGATACCTAAACTTATATAACATAATCGCAGTTAATTAAAGTTTATATTTATTTAAAGAAGAGCGAACGAATCGCCCTTAAAATTAGCTTTTGTCGCGGGGTTTAAATTCCAACACTGTGGCATTAATGCAATACCTATCCGTACCTCTAGGCCCTTCACCTATAAATAAATGCCCTAAATGAATACCTGAACTTTTAGATTTAAGCTCAATTCGTGTCATACCCCAGCTTGTATCCTTGTGTTTAGTCACACTATTTTTTACTGGATGCTTAAACGACAGCCAACCTGTGCCCGAATTAAATCTATCTCGAGTATCAAACAAGGGTTCACCACTTAACTTATCTACAAATACGCCATCGGGGGTATTTTTAAATTCCTTATACTCTTTGCAATACGGTCTGTCTGTGCGCTCATGAAATGCCACCTCGTATGCATCACTATCACCTAACTTAAATGCACCCAGCGCTTTATAAAATTCAGCGGGAGACGCGTAGCCTTGATGTGCATACACCTCCTTACCATTTTCTAAAAATAAAATTGTAGGGGTTGCCCACGTTGCCGATTTTATGGTTAACCCCTTGAGCTCATCTGCATGGCGAAAGGTTAAAGGGATTGAGCCTTTATAATCATTTGCTACTAATTTTTTAAATTTTTCGCAGTAAGGGCAATACTCCCGTGAATCTAGTACCACAATGTGCTTGCCGCTTAGTAAAAAGTTATTGTCTGCATCTGCTTTTTTAGTTTTATTAAAAACCACACCTGTGGCGTGATCTGGGCAATAGCCATTAGGGTTCTTCTGTAGATAATTTTGATGGTACTCCTCAGCAGATACAAACCCCTCAAGCGGTTTTATTATTGTTTTTATTTGGCCATAACCTGCTTCTGTTAATAACGGCTGATACTCGGCTTTAACTTGCTCTGCAAGCTGTGCTTGCTCTTTTGTGGTGGTAAGAATAATTGATCGGTACTGCGTGCCAATATCATTACCTTGGCGGTTCAATTGAGTAGGATCATGGCTTTCAAAGTAATTTTGTATCAATGCTTTAGAAGAAATCACATTGCTGTTGTACATAACTTGCACTACTTCAGCGTAGTTATTTTCGTCAAAACGACGAGATTGGTCGGTAATATTTTTATAGGTTGCTTTAAAACCGTGTCCATCAGCATAACCCGACTCTGCATCTATAACCCCCTCTAGTGCTTCGTAACGTTTTTCGGCTCCCCAAAAACACCCTGAGCCTAACACTATGGTTTTTATGTGCATGGTGGCCGCTACGTTGCTGTGCTCTATTTTTTCTGTTGATAGGGCAAAACAGCCGGCGCTAAAGGTAATAGCAGCGCCCAATAAATAAACTGTTCGAGAAAATGTCATAAATACCTCTTAATACCTGCGTGTTTTAATTAAGACCTAACCAACCATGTTTTTATTTCAGCAAATAAATACGTACTAAATTTGTATTCAGTTTGAGTCTACATTTTATTTTCGCCGGTTTTCTTATGGCTAGGTACTGATTAAATTGACAAAACTATGTTAGCTTTGCTTCACGTTGTATAAAAAGATTAAATTATGACTGCATTATCACAGGTATTTACTTTAACAAATAACAGTTTGCTATTAGATGCCACACAGCATAAACAAAACAATGTGTTAGACACTCAAAAAAAAATTTGGGCGCTCACTAAGCAGCTAAAGCAAAGTAACGAATTTATCGATTTAGTCCCAGGCATGAACTCTTTAACGCTTTATTTAAAATCGGCTTATAATTTAGAAAAATGGAAGAACGCTCTCCCAGATTTATGGGACAAAGTTCACGCATCAACATTTACAGGCACTCATCATAAAATACACACTACTTATGAAGGAGAAGATTTAGATTTTGTTGCCAAACAAACTAACTTAACACCCCAACAAATTATTCAAATACACAGTCAAACCACTTACCACGTTTTATTTTTAGGGTTTCAGCCCGGTTTTGCCTACCTTCATGGATTAGACTCGCGCTTGCATATCCCACGCAGAGATACGCCGCGTACTAAAGTCCCTACAGGTGCGGTTGCTTTAGGTTCAGATCAAACCGCCATTTACCCTGCAGAAACACCTGGCGGTTGGCATATTATTGGCCACACTAATACGCCTCTGTTTGATAGCACACACGCAGAACCTTGCTTACTCAAACCCGGCGATACGCTATCGTTTGTTTCAATAAACACAGTGCAAGGAGCATAACGTGATAAAAGTTCTTAAACCCGGCGTACAACTTACAATTCAAGATAGCGGACGCTACGGTTATCGACATTTAGGTGTTAGCCAAGCGGGTTGTTTAGACCCTTACGCACAAATAATTGCTAATAAATTAGTGGGTAACAAAGATAATGAAGCTGTGCTTGAGGTGACATTAGGCCTGTGCGAGTTACAGTTTGAAACCGATACAGTTATCGCATTACAAGGCGCTGATTTAAACGCTGCGCTTGATGAAACACCCTTGTACCCAGGTTGGAGTTACCAAGTAAGAGCGAAACAAACTTTAAGCTTTGATACGGGTCGCGCTGGTTTGCGTGCCTATGTAGCCGTACAAGGTGGCATTGATGTTAAAGATGTGATGGGCTCAAAATCAACCGATTTAAACGCGCTCTTTGGTGGTTTAGCAGGTAAAGCGCTGAGTGAGGGCGATATTATCCCGATAAAAACATCGCCCGTGCCAATAACGCGCTTTAAACAGCGCGGTGCTATTACCCCGCCTAAATTGAAAGTGATTCGGGTTCATGCAAGTCCGCACGCACAGCTATTAGGTGATACGCTTCTTAAACAGTTTTTTTCTACATCGTTTAAAGTCAGCCATAACAGTAACAGAATGGGACTTAGACTAACAAACGAAAGCCCCTTAACGCATAGTCATTCACTGCCCTCATTGGGCACAGGCCCAGGCTCGATTCAATTACCGCCCAGTGGCGAGCCTATTGTATTACTTAACGATGCTCAAACAACCGGTGGCTACCCATTACTTGGTACGGTAATAGAGGCTGATTTACATCAATTTGCCCAATTTAGACCCGGTGACTCTATTGAATTTAAGCAGGTAAGCCATGAGCAAGCTAAATTGGCAAAACAAAAGCTTGAAGGTCACTTACACCAGCTCAGCTTGGCGCTTAAATACAGTTAATTATAAAGTGGGCAATTAAGCCTCTATTTGGCGGCTATTTAAAATAGCTAACTGCGCTTTGCTTAGAGGCAATAATAAGCTGAGTTTAGGTAGTTAATAACTTTAAACACAAAAAATATACAGTAAGACAATTAAGTTTTACTTTAAATTTCGCACACATTTGGTGCGTTTGTGTGAAGTTCATTTTTTAAAACCATGCGCTAACTGCCTTACTAACGCCACTTTTTATAATAAATTTGGTTTAAATATAAACGCACCTTCGCACAAAGCACCAACATGGTGCGCAAGCATTGCGCTTGGTGCATAAATTATTCTTAATTAATTGCAAAAGCAGTGTGACTTGAGTAATTATTTCTGATAAAACAAGGTTTCGCAGTACAGCAACGTTGCTTTGCTGCACACATAATAGGAATGAGGAGTTACTATGTGTTCAATTTTTGGTGTATTAGATATTAAATCTAACGCCACTCAGTTGCGTACCCAAGCAATTGAAATGTCAAAGTTACTAAGGCACCGCGGCCCAGATTGGTCTGGTGTATATTCATCTGAAAAAGCGATTTTAGTGCATGAACGCCTAGCCATTGTAGGTGTTTCAAGCGGCGCACAACCATTATATAACCCTGAAAAAACAAATATATTAGCGGTTAACGGCGAAATTTATAATCATAAAGAGCTGGCAGCAGAGTTAGAAGTTGATTTTGAATTTCAGACTCAATCAGACTGTGAAGTTATTTTAGCGTTATACAAACAAAAAGGGCCTGAGTTTTTAGATGACCTAAATGGTATTTTTGCATTTTGTTTATACGATGAAGAAAACGATGCGTACTTAATTGGCCGAGATCACATTGGTATTATTCCACTTTATACTGGCCACGATGAGCATGGTAATTTTTATGTTGCTTCTGAGCTTAAAGCGCTCTCGCCAATTTGTAAGCATATTGAAGAGTTTCCTCCAGGTCATTACCTTTATAGCAAAGATGGAGAGCTTAAGCCTTATTACAAACGTGATTGGGAAACTTTCGACGCAGTTAAAGATAACAGTGCACAAGCGCAAGACGTAAAAGAAGCGTTAGAGGGCGCTGTAAAGCGCCAGCTAATGTGTGATGTCCCTTATGGCGTATTGCTATCAGGTGGTTTAGACTCGTCGGTAATTTCGGCTATTACGCAACGTTTTGCTGCTAAACGTATTGAAGATAACGATGAAAGTGACGCATGGTGGCCTAAGCTACATTCATTTTCTGTAGGCCTTGAGGGGTCACCCGATTTAGCCGCTGCGCAAAAAGTTGCGGATATGATTGGCACAGTGCATCACCCTATTCACTTTACCATTCAAGAAGGTATTGATGCGCTTCGTGAGGTTATTTACCACATTGAAACATACGATGTAACCACCATACGTGCTTCAACGCCAATGTACCTAATGGCGCGCCAAATTAAAGCTATGGGTATTAAAATGGTGTTATCGGGCGAAGGCGCTGATGAACTATTTGGTGGCTATTTATACTTCCATAAAGCACCAAACGCACAAGAATTCCATGAAGAGCTAAACCGTAAAGTGTCAAAGCTGCATATGTTTGACTGTTTACGTGCTAATAAGTCAATGGCTGCATGGGGCGTCGAAGCACGTGTACCGTTTCTTGATAAAGAGTTTGTTGATGTGGCTATGCGTATCAACCCTGAAGCTAAAATGTGTAAAGATGGCAAAATTGAAAAGCACATTTTACGTGAAGGTTTCGATGGCTACCTGCCTGAAGAAGTACTGTGGCGCCAAAAAGAGCAATTCTCTGACGGTGTTGGCTACAGCTGGATAGACACGTTAAAAGAGTTTGTAAACGAGCAAGTAAGCGACCAAGAGCTTGCTAATGCTAAGTTTAAATACCCAATTAATACGCCAGATTCAAAAGAAGCGTATTACTATCGCTCTATTTTTGAATCACACTTCCCTGGTGATGCATCAGCTAAATGTGTGCCACATGGTAAGTCGGTTGCGTGTTCAACCCCTGAAGCACTTGCATGGGATGCATCATTTCAAAATAATGCTGACCCATCAGGCCGTGCTGCAGGCGTCCACAACGACGCGTATGCAAGCAAAGGCTAAACGCACCTTTTTATCGCAATGTAGGCTCAAGCAGCCTATGTTGCGGTATATAAAGCATCTCTATTCAGTTCCTGTATTTTCTAGTTCACGTTTTAACTTAGCTGGTTCACGTGCGTTAATTGTTATTTATAAACAAGGGTTAAGTACGCGCGTAATGCAAAATATTGCCGCAAATTCGCAGCACCCTGCGACCGTTTTTTTAAATGAAAGCGAAATTTCTCGCCATGTATGTAACATTCGCTGGTTTAACCAAACATCAGAAATTAAGCGCTGTGGCCATGGCACCCTTGCTGCTGCAAACTGTTTATTAGCCCACTTTAGCTTTTGCCCTTTATACTTTATTTCGAACGATAAAGAGCGGTTTAAAATGAAGCGTGATAAAGGCCGTGTGCAACTTCAGCTAGCGGCTATTAATTTAAGAAAGGTTGATGAGGAAAATAGCCTTAAAGGTGTATTTTCACATTCTATAAAAGCAACTTACTCAACAGCTCATAAGAGCGGTTATACCGTTGTACTGTTTAAACATATAGTTGATTTAAAGCAATTAGAGGTTGATTTTACGCGCCTAGCAAATATGCATAACAATGCGGTAATTGCATTGCAAATACATAGTATTGATAAAAACAATGCCTGCGCGCATTTTAGGTATTTTGCGCCGCAATTTGGGGTAAATGAAGATTCGGCTACAGGCTCCGCTGTGTCGGTTATAGCGCCACTTATTTTTAGACTACATGGTTTAAATGAAGCAACTCTTATTCAGCAGTCATCAAAAGGTGCGCTGCTAAACTATACGTTTAACAGCAACCAGGTCGTTGTAAGTTAAGCGGTTACATTGGCCTTAGTAGGCAAAGTGCAAAATAGCTTTTCTCGTCCTGCCATGTTTGTTCAAGCGATAAATTAGCTTGGGCAGCAAGGTTTTTAAACGCCTCAAGCGTATATTTGTGCGAGTTCTCAGTGTGAATGCTCTCTCCCGCTACAAAGTCTATTTGCTTATCGTTAATAACCACACTTTGATTACACTTGCTCACTAAATGCATTTCAATGCGGCTATGCACTTCGTTAAATCGCGATTCGTGTTTAAAATTATCTAAAATAAACGTGCCATTTAATTCGTTATTTATACGCTGTAGTAAGTTTTTATTAAAGGCGGCGGTAATGCCGGCTTTATCATCGTAGGCATCTAGTAACACTTGTCGCTCTTTTACTAAATCAATTCCTATTAATACGTAACCATCAACGCCGCACAAACGGTAAAAATTATTCATGATTTCTATGGCTTTTACTGGCGCAAAGTTACCTAGTGTAGAACCTGGAAAATAAACTAAATTTGTTTGGCTATCTAAAGCAGTGTCTTTTGTTAGCTGTTTAACCATTTGGCTATGGGTAAAATCACCTAATAGTGGCGTAATGGCCAGCTCCGGGAATAACGGCGATAAATGCGCTAACGAGTAATTAAGCATTTCTGATGATATTTCAAAGGGGACAAAGGTTTTTACGTTGCTCATATGGGCAAGTAAATACGCGACCTTTTTACCTGAGCCACAGCCTGGCTCAATAATTGATAGGTTTTCTGGCAATATATTAGCGATGGCTTTTGAGTGATTCTCTAAGATGGCAAGTTCAGTACGGGTAACATAGTACTCTTGCAAAGAGGTTATTTGCTCGAATAATGCCGCCCCTTTATCATCGTAAAAATACTTACACGGCAACGACTTTTGCTGTTGAGCAAGTCCATGTAATACATCATTTAAAAAGTCTAGATCGGTTATTGATTGCTGATTAATTGCTGTTACTTGGCTCATAGTAAGTCCTTTGCTAGTCTAATGCCGCTGCACATCCACGCTTGGTGTGGATAAAAAAAGTTACGGTAGGTCGGCCTTAAATGGTTTTTTGGGGTAAACACACACCCGCCACGTAAAACCATTTGGTTATTCATAAATTTACCATTGTACTCCCCTGCATCTCCGCTAAAGGGTTTAAAGCCTGGGTAAGGTAAATAAGCGCTATTAGTCCACTGCCAGCATGTATCACTTAATTGTGAGACGGTATCTGGCTGTTTACATACAGTTGGCGTGAGCAAATTGTTTTGCGGTTGTTTAAGTACTTGTTGCTGGGCTACATACTCCCATTCAAATTCAGTAGGTAGACGCGCACTCACAAAATTAGCGTAAGCTGCCGCTTCAAAATAATTTATATGACTCACTGGCGCATCTAAATTTAAGGGCTGCAATCCGTAAAGGGTAAATTCAAACCACTGCCCCTCAATACACTGCCAGTATAAAGGGTGACTAATTTGCTGAGCGTTTACATTAGCCCAGCCATCACTTAACCAAAATGATGGAGTTTTATACCCCCCCGCCTCTATAAATTCTAAATACTCTCTATTTGTCACTAGTCGGTTTGCAAACCTAAACGGATGAATAAGAGCTTGATGTTGAGGTTGCTCGTTATCGTACGAAAAGCCATTTTTGGCATCAGCCCCTATATTGGTTATGCTTTGGCTAAATTCGGTATATTTTAAAGTGCCTAACGAATAACTCCCCTCGATTAGGTTACTCGGGGCTTGGCGGTAGACAGGAAAACTAGGATTAACCGAAAAATTATATTTAATATCCATCAGCATGAGCTCTTGATGTTGTTGCTCATGATTCAGCCCAAGTTCTATTATATTACACAGTGTTTGGTCAGTGCCTGTTTGAAGTAGCTCATTGACGGCATTATCAACATAGGCTCTGTAGCGCATCACCACCTCTAAACTAGGGCGAGATAAACATCCTCTATTCGCACGCTTAAATTGCTCACCTATGCCATTGTAGTAGGAGTTAAACAATACCTTAAATTGTTCATCAAAGAGTGTGTAGTTAGGCAGGTACTTTGCAAGTAAAAATGTTTCAAAAAACCAGGTGGCGTGTGCTAAATGCCATTTTATTGGACTTACATCATCCATTGCTTGTAATTGGCAGTCTTCTGCACTTAAATCTTTTATAAGTGTAAGGCTATGTTGGCGAACTAGCTGAAATTGTGCCTGTGTTTTCTCAGAGCTGTGCACTTCGTTCGCTTGCGTGTTTAGCATATTTAAGTTCGTCCTTTTCACTCTTTTGTGATTAAAATATAGCCTACCTCAGATTTTACCTTTATGCATGTTACATAATGATTAAACTGGTAATAAACCCGTTCATATTGAAGGGAAATTCATTTACTAATAAACAAATTTTATGAAGTAGCATTAATTTTAGTTTAATAACAAACTAATTTTTAATACTCACTGAATTAACAATAGCTTATATTTCTATCTATAAATAGCATTTAGCACTAAGTAATCAGTGATTTATAACCAAATAGTTTTACATTTACGATTTAACTCATACACTATTAAGGGTATGATCTATGATTAAATTAATTAGTTCTCAAATAAGTTTTATTGTAAATATTGCAACTTACTTTAGAGGTAATTAACTTAGTATTATGCCGGAGCTCTCTGGCTTGTTAGGACAACATAAGAGGTATTCATGAGCGAAAATCATGACAAGTATAGTATTGATAATACGGACTACACCGTAGGTCAAGATAACGTACAAAAATGGGGGTTTGATATACATAATCCTGTTTTTGGTATTAGTGCCGGTTTGATTGTCATCTTTTTAGTCGCCATTCTTGTTACTGATGCGCAAACAGCAAAATCAACACTTGATGGTATTAAACTCGATATAATAAATAACTTTGATGCGTTTTTTATGTGGGCAGCAAACTTCTTTGTTATTTTTTGCTTGGCGCTGATTGTATCGCCATACGGTAATGTCCGTTTAGGTGGAGAAGGAGCCAAACCAACGCACTCGCGTATGTCATGGCTTGCAATGTTATTTGCTGCAGGTATGGGTATTGGGTTAATGTTTTGGGGTGTTGCAGAGCCAGTTGCTTACTTTACAGGCTGGTACGAGACCCCGCTAAATGTAACCGCTAATACACCAGAAGCTGCAAAAGTAGCGATGGGAGCTACTATGTTTCACTGGGGGCTTCATCCATGGGCTATTTATGCTGTTGTAGCACTCTCCCTTGCGTTTTTTACTTATAATAAAGGTCTTCCTTTATCAATCCGCTCAATTTTTTATCCACTATTAGGCGACAAAGCGTGGGGATGGCCTGGTCATATTATTGATATTCTTGCTGTGCTTGCTACTTTGTTTGGCCTTGCAACCTCTTTAGGTTTGGGGGCACAGCAAGCTTCTGCAGGTATTAATCATGTATTTGGTACCGATGGCGGTGTAGGCGCACAATTATTGGTTATTATTGGCGTTACCTTACTGGCTATTATTTCAGTTGTGCGCGGTATAGATGGCGGCGTAAAAGTACTTAGTAATATAAATATGCTTATCGCATTTGCCTTACTTTTGTTTGTTGGTTTAGTTGGCTTTGCAGTGGCAATTGGTAATGTACCAAACACGGTAATGGGCTACATCGAAAATATTATCCCACTGAGCAACCCACATGGCCGTGAAGACGAAACATGGATGCACGGGTGGACAGTTTTTTACTGGGCATGGTGGATTTCGTGGTCACCGTTTGTAGGTATGTTTATTGCGCGTGTTTCTCGTGGTCGTACAATTAGAGAGTTTTTAATCGCTGTATTATTAATTCCTACTGCGGTTACTATTTTATGGATGTCTATTTACGGCGGTATAGCCATCGACCAAGTTGTGCAAGGTGTAGGCAGCTTAGGCGTAAACGGTTTAACCGATGTACCTATGGCAATGTTCCAAATGCTAGACGAATTGCCAATGTCGAGCGTGCTTTCGTTCCTTGCTGTGGTTTTAGTATTAGTGTTTTTCATTACCTCTTCTGACTCGGGTTCATTAGTTATCGACTCTATCACAGCAGGCGGTAAAGTAGATGCACCTGTACCACAACGCATCTTTTGGGCTTCGGTTGAGGGCTCTATTGCCGCTGCACTTTTATGGATTGGCGGTACAGAAGCAATTCAAGCGTTGCAAGCGGGGGCTGTTTCAACGGGCCTTCCGTTTACTTTAGTGTTACTACTCATGTGTGTAAGCCTATTGTTAGGGCTACGTACTGAGCCTCGTGCTGCTAAGTAGTTAGCTTTAATAACATAACTATAAAAAACGCCGCATTATTTGCGGCGTTTTTATTGACTAAAATAAACGTTGTTTAATAAATTTAAAAATAGATTTAGCTTAGTAACTCAGCCAATGGTGTGTCATCACGGAAATGATATTGCACCTGTGCAATCAGCAACTCTGCTGTGGCTAATGCATCAGTTAGCGCATTGTGATTATGATAAGCAGGCAAAGAGTAGCGACTTCGACAGTCAGTTAGCCTCAGTGAACCTACTTTTTGATTAAACAACCGCCCTATTAACCCTTGTCGGGCGCGCAATGCTCGTTGCTCAAGTTCCATAGTGTCGACTAACGCAAACTGGATCCCTTCGTTAATTCGCGCAAGTAACGCATTATTTAGAAAGTGCCGCTCTATCGCTGCATAATGTACGACCACGACTTTACCACTAAGTGCATTAAGTAGCGGTCTTAGCCGTGAGGTTAAATCAGGGGCATCATCTACCTCTGAGTGAGTAATACCATGAATAACAATCGACTCCTCACTTAAGCTTTTACGCGGTTGTACCACCCAATGTTTAGCATCTGTGCAATACACTCTTTGCAATGTAAAAGGGACTAAGCCAATACTAACTATATCGTCTACCTCACTATTTAGACCGGTTGTCTCAAAGTCAAGAGCCACAAACGAAATGTCTTTTATTGGCGTGTGCGTATCACCATAAGCGTGCTGATAAAACGCTTTTAAATGCTCATTTTTAGCGTTTTTAGCCAACGTTTTATAATGGGCCTGCCAGTCAAAATACGATTTTTTAGCCATTCGTTACTTAACACCCGCATTGGCTGAGTAGCTAAACTTTAAGTAGCTTTGTGCTTTTTCGAGTATGGCAAATGCTTCTTTTAAATTACGTTGCTCAAACGGCGAAAGCAAATGCGGGTCTATGTCGTTATCGGGCTCTTCTTCTTGCTCTATTTGCCATGCTTGATGGCGTATTCGCATCATGGCAATGTATTCTAACGCGTCACGTAAATCTTGCGCTTTACCCTCAGGTAACAGGCGTGACTCTATAATATCTTCAAGGCGTTCAAATGAATTTTGCTTACGAGAGCCTATCGCCAGTGCATGCACTCTTATTACATCAGAAAGCGGCGCGGTGCCTCGTCGCTTTAAGTTCATTGAGCGCTTATGCTGGCCGTTATGCTCCAGCACAAAGCCTTTAAAAAAACCAAGTGGCGGTGTGCGGTTTCGGGCATTAGCAGCCATATTCGCTATAAATACGCGGTTTTGTTTACTTTGTTTGGCAATAAAAATTTTTAGCTCATCGGCCCACTTTGTTTTACCCCACACCCCATCTAAATCAAAAAATATAGAGCTGTTAAGCAGTGCTTGTGGTTTGGGTAAGGCTATCCATTGTGAGAATTGATCAAACCATTGCGAGCGTGTTTTGCGCCACTTTTTAAACGAGGCCATAATCTCGCCACTGCAATAGGTATAACCACATTGCGCTAAGCCATCGCACACAAAATCAGAAATATTTTGAAAGTACTCGTTATGTTTTGCATCATCATAATTGTCATCTAAAATAAGCGCGTTATCTTGATCTGTTACAATAAGCTGCTCATCTCGCGCCATAGAGCCTAACGCTATAAAACAGTAAGGTACTGGCGGCGGACCATACTTTTCTTCAGCTAATACCAATAAGCGCTGTTTAAAAGTACGCCCTATTACGGCCATTGCCGTACCAATCATATGCGAATTAGCATCTTCATTTACCATACGCACAAATACACTCGGTAATTGGCGAGCATAATGTGCCAAATCTTCAATCGTTTGCTGCGCTAAAATACCGCGTACTAAAAGTAAGCTACTTTGCGACTCGTACCTTAAAATATCGGATAATGAAATAACCCCAATGGGACGGCGTTTTTGCACAACAGGTAAGTGGTGCAAGTTATCACGCAGCATAGCAAGCACGGCTTCAAATACATACGCATTTGAATCAAGTAGTACAAGGTTCGTCGACATAATTTTATCTGCGGTAACGTCAAGGCCTAGCCCTTGTGCTACCACTTTTGTGCGTATATCGCGGTCGGTGATAATACCGACAATTTGCCCATCGTCCTCTTCAGGATCGTCACTAATGGGTTTGTCTAAATCGGTAACTAAAACAGAAGATACCGCTTCTTCTGTCATTACTTTAGCAACATCTTGAATGGTTGTTTGAGTACTTAGCGTTACTACATCCCGGTGAATGAGTGATTTAACCTTGGCGGTTGTTAAGTCGTTACTGTCGGCTTGTTCAACTAACGCTTGGCGAAGACGTACATTGCCATCAGCTTCAAAATAATCAGCAAAACTATCAAACTCATCGCAATAACGATTAAACAATTCAAAGTTAATACAATAAACCAGCGTATCTTCCAATGCTTTAGCAGGAAAACGTACTTTACGGTTCATCAATAGGCCCATTTGGCCAAAAATCCCCCCTACATCTAAACGATTATAGAGCTCGTTATTACGACGATATATTTCCACAGAGCCACTGCGAACAATAAATAAATCAGCGATATCTTGGCCCAGCGTTAATATATCAGTTTGCGAGCGGTAGTAAGCAACCTCAACTTGTTGCGCAAGCTCGTTTAACGCGTTTGTGGGTAAGTCATCAAATGGCGGGTGCTGCGCTAGAAATTGCGCAATTTCAACTTGTTCGGCTTGCATTGAGGATTCCTTGTGGCCAGACAAAAGGCATGAATATGCTTAAGAAGCTATCTTAACAAACAAGGTCTGCCAATCAACCCATAAGCATGCCCAGCACATTATAATTTAAGAACATGGCTGGGCATGGCTTTAAGGTTAGTCTATTTTTTCAAGCTCTTGTGCGAGTTGCTTAGATTCATCCCCTCTTGGTGTGGTAAAACGTGCTAAGCCTAAGTAAATTACAGGAGTAAGATAAAGCGTAAACAATACCGCCAATGCTAAGCCGCCAAACACCACCCAGCCTATGGCATTTCGGGCCTCAGCCCCTGCGCCTGTAGAGAGAATTAACGGCAACGCACCAAGCAGTGTCGATATAAGGGTCATTGTAATTGGACGCAAACGCACCATTGAAGCTTGCTCGACAGCTTTTCTGACCGTTAAGCCTTGATCGCGTAACTGATCTGCAAATTCAACAAGCAAAATCGCATTTTTAGCGATTAAGCCTATCAGCATCACTAAACCTATTTGAGAGTAAATGTTTAACGACGTACCGGTTAAATAAAGCGCTAATATGGCCAAGGTAATACCAAAGGGAACAGTTATCATTACCACAATGGCACTATTTACATTTTCAAATTGCGCGGCCAACACTAAAAATACGATTAAAAAAGCAAGTACATAGGTTATGAGTACTTCGCTGGATGTTTCTTCATACGTTAGCGCTTCACCTTTAAACGCAAGAGCAATACCTGGCTCTAACGATTGTTCAGACACGGTTTTTATTTGCTCTACTAAAGCAGCTATGGTTAACGACTCTGGCAGTTCCATGCTGAGCTCTATTGAACGACGCTGAGCATGTCGCTCAAGTTCTGCAGCCACGCCTTCTTCAGAAATATACGCCACACTACTTAACGGAACTAAACTGCCATTACCCGCTCTGATGTATAAATTTGCCAAATCACTTGGACTGTTTATGGTTTGGTTTTGCGCTTGTAGCATAATTGGCACAGACTGATCGCCAATGTTTAAATCTTCTACGTCGTCGCCATTTATTGCTGCGCGCAAGGTAATGGCAATGTCGTTTAGTGCTACTCCTAGCTCTTGTGCACGTCGTCTGTCTATATTTACACGAAGTTGTGGCTGCGATGGTTGATACGAAATACGCACAGGTGCCACCTCAGGAACAGCTTTTTCTAAGGCCGCAGAAAACTGCTGTGCCGCTTTAAATATTTGCAAATAATCTTGACCAAGTAACGCTATTTCAACGCCTCCCCCTTGGCCGCGTAAATTTAAACTATTTGCACCACCTGGGTATGCCGGTGCTCCTGGAATATCGCCAAGCGGTTGTCGTATTTTGTTAATAATTTCTTGTTGGCTAAAATGGCGCTCATCCCAATGCTTTAAAGGTACAGTGATGAACACAATATTAGGGTCCCATTGGCCTACTACAGTATAAATAGACTCGATTTCGCCACTATCGACAAACGGAAGTAAAATGTCTTCCATTTTTATCGCTTGCCTATCCATAAAGTTAAGCCCTACACCATCTGGGCCTCGTGCAAATATACGAATTTTACCTCGGTCTTCTGTGGGCAAAAGCTCACTATCTAAACTGGCGTACAATGCCCCAGAGCCCGCGGCAACCAATAAACACGCCGAAAACGTAAGCCATGCGTGGTTAAGCACCTTGTGAATTGATTTTGTATAAATTGCGCCAAGCCAGTGACCTAACTTTGCAAACGGGTGAAAGCCCCCCTGCTTTAACTTTAATTTAGAGGTAAGCGCAGGCACTAATGAAAGTGCAACAAAGCTTGATATAATCACGGCGCCTGCAAGAACACCGCCAAACTCTCTAAATAAGCGACCCGCCGTAGAGGGCAAAAATGCAATGGGTATAAATACAGCAGCCAGTACTGCGGTGGTTGCCACAACAGCAAAAAACACCTCTCGGGTCCCTATTACGGCAGCTGCTCGACGTCCTAAGCCAAGCCCTCGCTGGCGCTGAATATTTTCACTTACTACTATGGCATCATCAACAATTAGGCCAGTGGCTAATACAAGCGCCAACAAGGTTAAAATATTTATTGAAAAACCCAGTGCCCATATAAGCGCTAACGAACCAATTAAAGCAACAGGAATAGCAAAAGCAGGTACTAAAGTAGCACGCCAAGAACCAATAAATACCCATAAAGTGATTACCACTAACAGTACAGTGAGTAACAAAGAGTAAATTACTTCATCGACTGAGCTTCTTATAAATTGTGCATCATCAGAGGTAAGCGTAAATTCCATTTCAGGAAAGCGCGTTTGCATATTTTTTATAAGCTTGAGGACTTCATCTGATATTTCAATTGTATTTGATTGTGCTTGGCGAATAATTTCCATACCAATAACAGGTTTACCGTTTAGCCTTACCATAGAGCGCGGATCGGCAGGCCCAAAATAAACGGCTGCAATATCGCTAATACGGGTGTCGCCTTGAATTATTATATCGCCCACTTGCTCAGGGGTGATTGATGTAGCATCAGCACGGACAATAATTTGCTGATCGTTTGCCTTTAAACTCCCTGCAGGTACATCAAATGGAGCTTGGCTGAGCACTTGTGCTACATCGGGCACAGTTAAATTAAAGCTACTTAGTTTTAGTGGGTCTATACGTACTCTTAATACTCGTTCTCTATCACCGTTTAAGCGTACATCTGCGACACCCTGAATGGTTAAAAATTGTGGCGCTAAGTCAACATTTACGCGCTCTGTAAGTGCTTCGAGCGATAAACTTTCACTGGATACAGTTAGCGATACAACCGCTTCGGCGTCGTTGTCGGCTTTAATAATAGACACACGCTCTACTTCCTCTGGAAGGTCACGCTCTACACGTGCAACAGACTCACGCGTCTCATTTGCAGCGTCATCTAAGTTTATCCCTGGTCTAAATTCGACCACTATACGTGCATTTCCTTCTTCACTTTGTGCACGTATTGATTTAACGCCACTTACACGTGCCACTGCGCCTTCTAATTTACTGGTTACTTCGGTATCAACGGTCTCAGGCGAGCCACCAGGAAACGGGGCCGAAACCGTAATACGTTGTCTATCCACATCAGGAAGCTCTCTTACTTCAACTCCCGCTATAGCCGCAATACCTGCAATAATAATTAATAAGTTAAGCACCACAATAAGGACTGGGCGGCGAATCGCCATCGAGGGTAAATCGTGCATCATAGGTTGCTGTTTCATACCTACTCCTGCGTATCTTGTGCGGGTAAATTAAAGCTTAGTTCTTGGCCTGCACGTAAGCGTTGTACCCCTTCAACGACTAAAATATCGCCTTTAGTTAACGGCCCAGAAACCAATAATCGCCCCGCCAAACGCTGCTCTATTTTTACATCAACACGGGTTGCTTTTTTATCTACACTAGTCCATACGTATGGACCAGTTGCCCCCCACAGTAATGCAGCCTCAGGAATTGCAGCAAAACGCTCGCCTAGCACTTCAATATGTACCCTAAAGCTCATGCCGGGTAAAAATCGTTGTTTTTCATTATTTAGCTTTGCTTTAACGCGTAAAGTACGGGTTTGTGGGTCTACGCGTGAGTCTAAATAGGCGATATCAGCGTTAATGGCAGTCCCTGATTGCCAAGGAAATACCGTTAAGCTGCTTTTATTACGCAACATAGTAATGGCCGACTCAGGCGCATTAAAATTTATATACAGGCTTGTTGTATCATCGATTGTAGCAATAGCGGTTTGCTCGGTTATTCTATCGCCTACCTCTACATCTGTAAGCCCCATTATGCCATCTATCGGCGCAATTACTTTTCTGTCTTCAAGCTCAGTTTGCGCTTGTACTAACGTTACTTTGGCAAGCTCTACAACGGTTTTAGCATCATCAACATCGCTTTTGGGTACAGCCCCTTTGGCCTGACTTTTTTCTAATCGTTTTAATATTCGCCGGGTGTCGGCAAGTCTAATTTTAGCCTCATCAAGCGCAGCTTTTTGCCTACGAGAATCAAGTTCTAGTAAAATATCACCTTTATTTACTTTATCACCTGGCTTAAAAAAAACGCCTGTTACTCTATCGCCTACTGCCGGATACATGACAACCGAATGTATTGCCTCTGTATTTCCAACTGCTTGAACCTGTTGTTTGGCGTTTTCTAATGTGATTTTTTGCACTACAACGTTTGCGCTCATTGCAGGGGTACAGATAAATATCAATGTACTGAGCACACCGATTATAAAATTATGCGATTTCAACACAACACCTTAATTAATTATTATTCCCATTACCTTACGAAGTCTAACACCTCATTGATCAATAAGTAGAATAGAGAGATAAATTAGCGAAACTATAAGATGAAATTAAATTGGTAATACCAATTTGATTTTTAAAAGGCCCCAAAAGGCTGAGCATTTATACAAATACAGGCAGGATTAAACTAAAAAGTGGCTATTTAAATAAAAAAGCCCAGTATAAACTGGGCTATGCAAATAATAAGGAGTTAGAGATTATTTACCACGCTGCGCATCTTTTTGAGCTTTTTTAGCTTCTTTACGTTGTTGTAAAACCGCTTGCGCTTCATTACCAATATGCCCTTCACCACGAGCTTGTGCTAATTCTATTTGCTTTTGACGCTCAGCAAAACGAGCACGCTGCTCATCGGTTACATTGTCAATACAGTGATGGCACGAAACACCTTCCATGTATTCTGGCTTTTGCTTTTCTTCTTCTGTAATCGGCATACGACAGGCATGGCATTGATCGTAAGAGCCTTTTTGTAAATCATGATTTACTGCTACACGATTATCAAAAACAAAGCACTCACCTTCCCACATTGTTTCTTCTTTTGGCACTTCTTCTAGGTATTTTAAAATACCGCCTTCAAGGTGGTAAACTTCATCAAACCCTTGCTCTTTCATGTAAGCCGTTGATTTTTCGCAGCGAATACCGCCGGTACAAAACATGGCTACTTTTTTGTGTTTTTCTGGGTCTAAATTTTCTTTAGCCCACTGAGGGAATTCACGGAAAGTTTTGGTATTAGGATCGACTGCATTTTGAAAAGTACCAATTTCAATTTCGTAATCGTTACGTGTATCAATTAAAATTACATCAGGGTCAGATATTAATGCATTCCACTCTTTAGGTTTAACATAGCTACCCACTACTTTAAGTGGATCAATCCCTTCAACGCCCATAGTAACAATTTCGTTTTTTAGTTTTACTTTAGTACGGTAAAACGGGCATTCGTCATCGTATGATTCTTTAGTTACTATGTCTTTTAGGTTTTCTTGTGTATCTAACCACGCCAGTAAGTTATCTATTCCTTCGCGCTTAGCCGATACAGTACCGTTGATACCTTCAGCAGCAAGCAATAGAGTACCGCGTACTTCGTTTGCTTCCATTACTTCTAAAAGGGGTTTACGTAGTGCTTCAAAATTTGGCAAACCTACAAATTTGTACATTGCACACACTACAAAGTGCTCGTTTGTCACATTATCTTTATGAACAGCAGTCATTTTACTTCCTATTTTGCTTTGATAGCCTTAAGTGGCGTTTACCGAATCGTAAATCCGGCGCATATGGGGCGCGTATTTTACGCTTTTTATAATTAATTGCAAAAAATAGCGCGTTAGAATGGTTTTTACTGTCGGCATAACCCTTGTGTAAGCTATAATGCGGCCATTAATTTAAGTTGCACATTGGAGAACACGACTTTGCACTTTACTGATCTTGGGATTGATACTCGCCTTGAAACACAATTAGCACATCAAGGGATCACCCAGCCCACAGATATTCAAGCACATGCAGTGCCTACCGCACTTGCAGGGCATGACATTTTTGCTCAGTCTAAAACTGGGTCGGGCAAAACATTAGCGTTTTTATTACCTGCTGTTCAGCGAGTTATGAAACAAAAAGCGCTCAGTAAACGCGATCCACGTGTCCTCATCGTTGCACCAACCCGTGAGCTTGCAACGCAAGTATTTACTCAATTACGTTTATTAATTGCGGGCACAAACATTAAAGCTGTAAAAATACTCGGTGGCGAGAACTTTAACGATCAGATTAAAGCGCTTCGTAACGACCCGCACTTTGTTGTGGCAACCCCAGGGCGTTTGGCCGATCACATTACAAAACGCTCATTACAATTAAGCGGGTTAGAGTTATTAATTTTTGATGAAGCTGACCGTATTTTAGACTTAGGTTTTACTGAGCAACTTAAGATGATTAACGAGCAAGCGAATCACCGCTTGCGCCAAACATTACTTTTTTCAGCGACTTTAGATCACGCTCAAGTCGATGCCTTATCGCGTAATTTATTAATAAAACCAAAGCAAATTACTTTGAGCGCCGCAAACGAGCAACACAGTGATATTAAACAAACACTCTATTTAGCCGATCACCTTGATCATAAAGAAGCGTTACTTGAGCATTTTTTAAAGCAGGACAATGTTGGCCAATGTATTATTTTTACAGCAACCCGTGCTGATACCGGCCGTTTGAGTGAAGCATTAAATGCAAAAGGTTTTAAATCGGTGGCTTTAGCTGGCGATTTAACACAGAGCAAACGCCTTGAGATCATGGACTCGTTTAGCCGTGAAAACTTTAAAATTTTGATCACCACTGACGTCGCTTCACGTGGACTCGATTTATTAAGTGTAACGCATGTAATCAACTTTGATTTACCAAAACACGCTGAAGAGTATGTACACCGTATAGGTCGTACAGGCCGTGCGGGATTTAAAGGTAATGCACTATCGCTAGTAGGTCCTAAAGACTGGGCAAGTTACTTAGCAATTAAGTCGTTTTTGAACGAAGAACTGGTTTTTGCAAGCGTTGATGGCCTTAAAGCTAAATTTAAAGGTATAAAACAGAAAAAGCCTGCAACAGCCGCTGTAAAAACTAAAAAAGTTGCACAGGTCAAAAAGCCGCAAGTTAAACGCAAGGCAAAACCTAAAAAACCAGCTGCACCTATAAAAGCCCCATTGAACATTGATGGCAATTCACCAATGCGCCGTAAAAAAAAGCCTGAGCAGGAATAATTATGAGTTACCTAGGAACAACACAAACCTTATTTGTTAAAGAAGTGAGCAATGAAGGTGCTTACCTTGATGGCCACGATTTAGGGGAAGTGTTTTTACCCAAGCATGAAATTAAAGATGAACTCGAAGCTGGAGATAGCATAAGCGTTTTCATTTTTTTAGATAACGCAAACTTACCTACAGCAACAGTAAAAAAACCTCACGCCCAAGTTGGTGAATATGCATTACTTCGTGTTAAAGAAATAAATAGCATTGGTGCTTTTTTAGATTGGGGGCTCGAAAAAGATGTTTTAGCGCCTTTTAACGAGCAAAAGCCACGTATGCAAGAAGGTCATTCCTATTTAGTTCGCTTGTACTTGGATAACGCGAGCCAACGTATTTGCGCATCAAGTAACTTTAATCGCTTTTTATCAAAAGATGAGCCTCAATACACTCACCTTCAAGAAGTTGATTTAATTGTGGCTGGTAAAACCGATATTGGCTACAAAGTGCTTATTGAAGAGTCTCACTTTGGTGTTGTTTTTTACAACATGGTGTTTAAAAACTTATTTGTAGGGCAAAAGCTTAAAGGCTTTATTCAAAAAGTACGTGAAGACGGAAAAATAGACGTCATCCTTGAAAAGCCAGGCATGGGTAAAGTAAGTGAGCTTGGTGATAAAATAATGGAAAAACTTAAAAACGAAGGCGGCATACTAGCCATTGGTGATAAATCTGATCCTGAGCTTATCAAAAAAGTATTTTCAACCAGTAAAGCTAACTACAAAAAAGCCATTGGTGGTTTATTTAAGCAAGGCTTGATTGATATAGAAGCAAAATCTATTCGCTTAAAATAGGCGTACACTTTTTATAAGCGCTAACATTATGTTAGCGCTTTTAATTAAAAACGTTTTAAATAGTTTAATTAAATGATTGTTGATAGGTGATAAAACGTTTTGATGAATAAAACGTGAGTTAGCCATTATCACTAACGGCACTTATATTGCCCTACTCTTTGCCTTCACGTTGTAGTGAGTGAAATTTATGAAACAAAGCTAACACTGGATTTTCTCCCCCCAAAATAAGTAGGGAATTGCTAATAGGCATTAGCCCATAATACGCTTATACGGTAACGTACATTCAGTATATTGCTTTGAATAATCAAGTATTTCAGCTTTGGTTTCTAAGCTGAGCGGTGCTAACCTAAATACTTTATTTTCACATTCACTTTGTTTGCTATCGTGATTCGAAATACATTCCGAGGTAGTCACGTTTTGCCGCGTTAAGCGCTCTTCATTTTTATAGCATAAGTGGTGTGCATAGCCATGCATGGTTTGTTTAAACTCAAATAAATCTACGGGGTAATTCGCGACGAGATCAGTAATCGCCGCAACACCATCATATGCTTTACTCGAAAAAACATATTTATTAACTGAAAAAACCGCAACAACGATTAATATAGATCCAAAAATTAACTTCAAAATAAACCCCTTACTGCATTCTTAGTACTAATGTAGCATAAAAATGTATTCATAAAAGGGGTTTAGCACTAAATAATTGCTTTTTGTTAATTTAAATTAGCGAGCTGTTAACATCATTCAAAGTTTGCACTGGATTTGATGATTGTGTGATTGGTCTACCAATCACTAAGTAATCGCTACCGGCTTCAATAGCTTGCTTAGGTGTCATAATCCGCTTTTGGTCGCCTAAATCACTTCCCGCAGGGCGAATGCCTGGGGTAATTAACTTAAATTCGCTACCAAAGTGTTCTTTTAACACTTTAGCTTCTTGAGCTGAGCATACCACCCCATCAAGCCCTGCTTCTTTTGTTAATTGTGCTAAATGGATAACTTGTTCTTGCGCTGATTTTTCAACGCCCAATCGCTTTAACTCAGTTTCATCCATGCTGGTTAGCACTGTTACTGCAATTAATAAAGGTGCTTTATCGCCAAACTTTTCAAGTGCCAGCTTTGCTTTATTCATCATTTCAAAACCACCTGATGCATGAACGTTTACCATCCAAACGCCCATATTAGCCGCTGCGGTAACCGCTTTTGCCACTGTGTTAGGGATATCATGAAATTTTAAATCTAAAAATACGTCAAAGCCTAAATCAATTAACTGTTTAACGAATGCAGGCCCGAAATAAGTAAACATTTCTTTGCCTACTTTTAATCGACACGACTCTGGTGAGAGTTTTTTTACAAAATTAAGAGCCGCCTCTTGTGAATCGTAATCTAGGGCAATAAGAACTTTTTTTGTATCTTCTAAAGACATAACTATCCTAATGAATGGCAGTAAAGTTATAAATAGTTGGGGGTTATTAAAATCCGTCTAGGCCTCTACTTGGTACAATGGTTTCCCAATGTTTACAAGATGGGCAGTTCCAATAAATGGTGTGGCTTGTAAAACCACAATGTTGGCATTGAAAGTCTGGTTTTGTAGCTATATATGACGTAACTAGCTTATCAATTTCATCAAGTACCTCTTTGGTATTTGGATTTTTATCAGCCATTAGCTGTAATAAAAAGCTAAAACCTCTAATTGTTGGCTGACGTTTTAAGCTGTCAGTTAAAAACTCAAATGCCTGTTTGGTATTTCCTTGCTCTAACAATGCTTGGCAATGTTTTATTTTTATTAGTACCCCACCTTTGTCGAGCAAGTCACATAATAAATCATGAAATTGATGCGTTAAATTTAAGTGCTTATAACTATGTGCAAGCTGGTCAATAAACAAAGGCGCAAACAATGTAAATTGGCAGACTAATTCACGCCAATAATAAATAGCTTTTACGTAGTCTTCGCTTGTGTAAGCCGATAACCCCAATTCGTATAAAGGGCGAACCGCTTTGTAATTTAAACTAATGGCTTTGCTCATTAATTGCGGTTTATTTTCGCTTAGGGCCGCCTCGCTATAAAAATTAGCAATGGCTTTAAAATGCTGCTCTTTAACAAATAACTCACCGTGTGCTTCGAACATATTAATGCCCTTTTCCCACTCTCGAGTTTGCGAATAAAGAGCAATAATAGGGTCAAGCGCTTGTTCATGCCCAGCTTTAACAAGCCACACTAAATGTTCTTCTGCACCGTCTAATAAACCGGCCATAATATAATCTTCGGCTAGTTCTAAACGGCTAGTGGCAGCTTGTTGCTCATTTAAACTTGGGTGTTTTAAAAGGAGTTCATGGATTTTTATTGCGCGGTCAAGCTCACCTCTTCGGCGAAACATGGTAGCAAGGGTTGAATAGTGGTCGACAGAATCAGCAGCAACCTCTAATAGATTGATTAGATGCTCTAAGCCCTGATCTTCTTCTCTGTCTAGTAAAAACTTTAAGCCTTTACTGTATTCAGAAGTAATTTGACGGTTGAGTTGATGAGCTTGGTTTTTTGCACTATTTTTGCCCATAATCCAGCCGTAACCGGCAGCAACAGGCAGTAGTAAAAACAAAAGCTCAATCATGATTAGGTGTCTTTATTAGCAATAAGCTTACTATTATTTTTTTCTGGCGCTAATTGTTTTTTTAAGCGGTAGTTTTGCCACTTTAATTTAGAAAACAATTTAAAGCTAATAAAACATCCTATTATTACACCCAGTATAAAGCAGATACTTATTATTACAGCGAGTGGTAAGGTATTACTGGCAATAATGTAATTTATTTGTACCAATTGTGGATTTTGAGAACCCAATAAAAATGCGCAAAATAGGCATAGTACAACCAGAATAATTTTTAATACCTTAAACAAGTAACTACTCCAACTGGTTAACTAGGCAATACTCTCATTTACGCGATCGCGTAATTCTTTGCCTGGTTTAAAATGAGGTACATGCTTACCATCAAGCTCTACTGTATCGCCAGTCTTAGGATTACGACCTGTGCGAGGAGCGCGGTAATGCAAAGAGAAACTACCAAAACCTCTGATCTCAATACGATCTGAAGTAGATAATGAGCCGGCCATTTGTTCAAGAATTTCTTTTACTGCATTTTCAACATCTTTCACTGGAACGTGTGCGTGCTGTTCGGCAAGTGTTTCTATCAGTTCTGACTTAGTCATAGCGTTTCCTTAAAGAGAATAGTGGAAGGGCAAAACTGCCCTTCCAATTAAAAACTAATTAGTAATTAGTCTTTTTGTGCATTTGCGAAAGCAGCTGCCATTGCGTTTTCAAACACTGGCTCTTCTTTCTTAAGCTTCTCTAGTACTTCTTTCTCTTCTGCTTCGAAAAGAGCTTTAACAGATAAGCTTAAAGTGCGGTTCTTACGATCAACGCCAACGTATTTAGCTTCGATTTCGTCGCCTACAGAAACAACAGTCGTTGCATCTTCAACGCGCTCTTGAGCGATATCAGCTACACGGATGTAACCTTCAACGCCTTCGATAAGCTCTACAGTTGCGCCTTTCGCATCAACTTCAGTCACTTTACCTTTAACAATAGCACCTTTTTTGTTTGCATCAAGGTAGTTATTGAACGGGTCAGCTTCGATTTGCTTAACACCTAGAGAGATACGCTCACGCTCTGGGTCAACTTGCAATACGATAGCAGTGATTTCGTCGCCTTTCTTGAATTCACGTACAGCTTCTTCGCCTGGCGTGTTCCAAGAAATGTCTGAAAGGTGTACAAGACCATCAATACCACCGTCAAGACCGATAAAGATACCGAAGTCAGTGATTGATTTGATCTTACCAGTAACTTGGTCGCCTTTGTTTTGTAGACGAGCAAATTCCTGCCAAGGATTAGCAATACATTGCTTAAGACCAAGAGAAATACGACGACGCTCTTCGTCGATTTCAAGAACCATAACTTCAACAGTGTCACCTAGTGAAACAACTTTTGAAGGGTGGATGTTCTTGTTAGTCCAATCCATTTCAGAAACGTGAACTAGACCTTCAACGCCTTCTTCGATTTCTACGAAGCAACCGTAATCAGTAAGGTTAGTTACACGACCAGAAAGCTTAGAACCTTCTGGGTAGCGACCAGCGATAGCTGCCCATGGATCTTCGCCAAGCTGTTTAAGGCCTAGAGATACACGAGTTTTATCTTTGTCGAATTTAAGAACTTTAACTGCGATTTCGTCGCCAACATTAACGATTTCTGAAGGGTGCTTAACACGCTTCC
This sequence comes from Pseudoalteromonas sp. P1-13-1a, assembly GCF_001401875.1. Taxonomy (NCBI): domain Bacteria; kingdom Pseudomonadati; phylum Pseudomonadota; class Gammaproteobacteria; order Alteromonadales; family Pseudoalteromonadaceae; genus Pseudoalteromonas; species Pseudoalteromonas sp. P1-13-1a. Next base: position 47,520 of record NZ_LKDV01000024.1, read on the forward strand.
ACGCCATATCAGTGATGTGTAGTAGACCATCAACACCACCAAGGTCAACGAATGCACCGTAGTCAGTAAGGTTCTTAACGATACCTTTAACTTCTTGACCTTCAACAAGGTTAGCAAGAAGCTCTTCACGCTCTTGTGAGTTTTCAGATTCGATAACTGCACGACGTGAAACAACAACGTTGTTACGTTTTTGGTCAAGCTTGATTACTTTAAATTCAAGCTCTTTGCCTTCAAGGTGAGTTGTGTCACGTACTGGACGAACATCAACAAGTGAACCAGGTAGGAAAGCACGGATTGAATCAACTTCAACTGTGAAACCGCCTTTAACTTTACCGTTGATAACACCAGTAACAGTCTCTTGCTCTTCACATGCTTTCTCAAGACGGATCCACGCTTCGTGACGCTTCGCTTTCTCACGAGAAAGGATAGTTTCACCGAAACCGTCTTCGATTGCATCTAGTGCAACATCTACTTCGTCGCCTACAGCAACTTCTAGTTCACCAGCAGCATTTTTGAACTGCTCTGCAGGGATAGCACTTTCTGATTTAAGACCAGCATCTACAAGTACAATGTTATTCTCGATTGAGATTACTGTACCTTTAACAATAGAGCCTTGCTCTGCTTCAAAACCCTTTAAGCTTTCTTCAAATAACTGCGCAAAATTTTCTGACATACGAATATACGTCTCATATATTAATACCAATAAGCAACCATGCTGCATGGGGTTGTTAAAATAGCACTGGCGTCCTGCTGGTGCATAAAATGTGTTTAGCTTCGCTTGGGAAGCTTACCTTCTGAAATAGCAATATCTACTAAAGTTATAACTTTATCAAACACTTGCTGAGCATTAAGCTCGCTTGTGTCTATTTCAATTGCATCATCAGCAGGAACAAGCGGTGCAACCGCACGATTCATATCGCGCTCATCACGAGCTTGAATGTCCTGTAATAGACCACTTAGTGTAACATCAAGACCACGCTCATTCAACTCAACATAACGTCTGCGCGCGCGTTCTTGTGCACTGGCGGTTAAATATATTTTTAATGGAGCGTCTTGAAAAACCACGGTGCCCATATCTCGGCCATCAGCAATTAAGCCCCGCTCGGTTTTAAACGCTCGCTGGCGTCGAAGTAACGCTTCACGTACACGGGGTAATGCAGCCACTTTTGAAGCAGCAGCCCCAACCTCTTCATTACGAATTGTCGAGGTTACATCTTCGCCTTCTAAAATAACTTTTCCAGCATTAGTTTGGCTATCAACCAAAAACTGCACATCTAAGTTTGCAGCAAGCGGGACAAGCGCTTCTTCGTTGTCTAATGCTATTTGGTGATGAAGTGCGGCAAGGGATAATACACGGTAAATTGCGCCGCTATCCAATACATCCCACCCCAATTTGTCGGCTAACAAGCGACAAACAGTTCCTTTACCTGAACCACTTGGGCCATCAACGGTGATTACGGGCATTAATAACGCCTGCATTTAGAACCTCCTGCAATGCACACCTAAATAAAACCGCGATATTATACGTCACTTCTACAAATAGATCCGCTTTAGTGTGTAACTTTTTATAATTATTTATAAAAGCTCTACTCACTCACTGATGCTAAAACCTTGAAAAAGGTTGGAAAAGTTTTGTATGTGCACTTAGGGTCGTTGATAGTAATAGGCTTTCCGCCTACGGCTACCATCGCAAAACACATTGCAATACGGTGATCATCATACGTATCAATAGCAACATCATTAAACGAATTTGGCGGTGTAATTTCGATAAAGTCATCGCCTTCTATAACCTCTGCTCCCACTTTACGAAGTTCAGTAGCCATTGCATATAAACGATCAGTTTCTTTTACACGCCAATTATATATATTACGAATAGCGGTAGGCCCCTTGGCAAATAACGCAACAGTGGCAAGTGTCATTGCAGCATCGGGGATCGCATTAGCGTCAATATCTACGCCTTTTAATTCACCTTTACGCACAACTAGGCGTTCGTCATACCAATCAATCTGGGCGCCAACTTGTTCCATCACTTTTGCAAAACCAATATCACCCTGTACTGATTTAGCGCCAACCCCTTTAATTTCAATTTCGCCACCGGCAATAGCCGCTGCCGCAACAAAGTAAGACGCTGATGATGCGTCACCTTCAACCATAATACGCTCGAGTGATTGGTATTGTTGGCCGCCTTTCACTTTAAATGTTGTGTAATTGCTGTGCTCAACGGTCACCCCAAAACGTGCCATTACATCTAATGTAATATCAATGTATGGCTTAGAGACCAAAGTACCCTTAATAGAAATTTGCGTATCACCACTAAATAAAGGGGCAGCCATTAGCAATGCAGTTAAAAATTGGCTAGAAATACTGCCATCAATTTCAACAGTACCGCCTTTAATTTGCCCACCAATTATTTTTAGTGGTGGGTAGTCTTTATGCTTTGTGTAGGTAATATCGCCGCCAAGTGCTTGTAGCGCATCAACTAGGTGGCCTATTGGGCGCTCTTCCATGCGCGGCTCACCTATTAGCTCATATTCGCCAGATACAGCAGCAAGTACCGCGGTTAAAGGACGATACGCAGTACCTGCATTTCCTAAAAATAAAGGTTCACTTGGTGTTTTAAATATACCGCCAACCCCTTCAACAGTTGCCACAGTGCGGTCATCATTAAGCGTTACGTTAACACCTAGTAGATTTAATGCACCCAACATATGGCGAATATCATCACTATCTAGCAGGTTTTCTACAACGGTAGTCCCTTGAGCCAGCGCTGCTAACAATAAAATACGGTTTGATAGGCTTTTAGACCCTGGTAAGGTAACGCTGCCATTTACACGAGAAATAGGCTCTAAACGAAGTTGTTCCATTAGCTGTGCTCCTTTGCAAATGCCGCCATAAAGTCAACTAAGGCTTGAACACCTTCAAGTGGCATTGCGTTATAAATACTTGCACGCATACCCCCTACTATTCTGTGTCCTTCAAGTGCAAGTAAGCCAGCCTCTTTAGATTGCATTACAAACTTTTCGTTTAAGCTTTCATCATTTAGCCAAAAGGGTATATTCATGCGAGATCGGCAGTGCGCGGCTACTTTATTGGTATAAAAAGGCGATTCATCAATAAAATCATAAAGCAGCTTAGCTTTAGCAATATTGTGTGCTTCCATTGCCTTAACGCCACCGTTTTGCTCTAACCATTCAAATACTTCGGCTGCTAAATACCATGCAAAGGTAGGCGGTGTATTAAACATGCTGCCTTGTTTTGCTTCAAGTGCGTAATCTAAAATACCTGGTTTAGCCAAACCTTCACGCTCAAGTAATGTTTTGCGCACAATAACGATAGCTATACCTGATGGACCTATATTTTTTTGTGCACCGGCATAAATTAAATCAAACTTGTTTACGTCAATTTCACGCGACAAAATTGTTGACGACATATCAGCAATAATTGGCGCCGTTGGGTGACTAGGCACATCAAAAATTTCTAATCCGTCTACCGTTTCATTTGGGCAGTAGTGAATATAAGATGCATCTTCAGGTAAGTCCCACTGTGCCACTTCTTTTATAGAAAACAGCCCGTTAGCGTCATTTCTGACATTGATTGAGTGAGTTTGAGTAAATTTATTAGCTTCGTCAGTCGCACTTTTAGACCACACGCCGTTCTCGCAATAAACCGCCGCTTTACCATGCTGATGCAAATTTAATGGCACAGCGCTAAATTGACCGCGGCCCCCACCATGCATAAACAACACTTCAAAATCATCGCTAATATTCATTAAACGACGAAGGCTGGCTTCGCATTTTGCAGTAAGCGCTAAAAAATCTTTACTGCGATGGCTTATTTCCATCACAGATACGCCTAAATCTTGCCAGTCTAAAAATTCTTTTTGTGCTTTTTGCATAACAGCTTGCGGAAGCATAGCTGGCCCCGCACAAAAATTATATTTACTCATTACCTTTGCCTCATTCCAGTAATTTAAACCTCTTTGATAAACAAAAAAGGATTATTAATTTTTTTCAACATGATTAAAAAAAGCGGCCTTAGCCGCTTTTTCAATTTCAGTTATTCAGAAGGTGGATTATCATCCGTTGCTTCTTCATTTACTGTATCAACCGTTTCAACGTCTTCAATATCAACTAAGTCACTGTCTGTAACTTCAATCTCTTCGATACGTTGTAAACCAACTACTTGCTCTTCGTCAATAGTTCTGATCAAAATAACGCCTTGGGTGTTACGTCCAACCGTCGATACTTCGTTAACGCGGGTACGTACTAGCGTACCACGATTAGAAATAATCATTATTTCATCGTTGTCGTCAACTTGTACAGCGCCAACTACTGCGCCATTACGCTCACTCACCTTAATAGATACAACACCTTGTGTTGCACGGCTCTTCGATGGGTAATCTTCAAGTTGAGTACGTTTACCGTAACCATTTTCAGTCACAGTTAAAATAGCACCGTCAGACTTAGGCACAATTAATGACACTACGCGTTGGTCGTCGGCCATCTTAATACCACGAACACCGGTAGCAGTACGACCCATAGGGCGAACACCTTTGAAACGAACCTCAGGGTTGCCTTCTTCATCAAGTACCGGATTGCCGTTTTCATCAACTACAGTAGACTCTTCGGCTTCTTTAAAGCGTACCACTTTACCAGCATCAGTAAACAACATAATTTCATTGCTACCATCGGTAATATCAACCCCAATTAGGCTATCGCCTTCGTTAAGGTTTACAGCAATAATACCGCTTGCGCGTTGGCGGCTGTATGCCGTTAGTGGTGTTTTCTTCACGGTACCAAATGCAGTTGCCATAAAGATGTACTTATCTTCTTCGTACTCGCGTACAGGTAGAATAGCAGTAATACGCTCATCATCTTCAAGTGGCAGTAAGTTAACAATTGGCTTACCGCGTGCGGCGCGACTTGCCAGTGGTAACTGGTATACTTTAAGCCAGTACAAACGACCCGCAGTAGAGAAACATAAAATGGTATCGTGGGTATTCGCAACTAAAAGACGTTCAATGAAATCTTCATCTTTCATCTTCGTTGCTGACTTACCTTTACCACCACGGCGCTGCGCCTCATAATCAGACAATGCCTGATACTTAACGTAACCTTCGTGCGACAAGGTCACAACAACATCTTCTTCGTTGATTAAATCTTCAAGGCTAATGTCGTGCGCGGCAGCGTTAATTTCTGTACGGCGCTCATCACCATACTGCTCTTTAATTTCAACTAACTCATCACGAATAACTTCCATTAGACGCTCAGGGCTGCTTAAAATGTGAAGTAACTCAGCAATTAAATCTAACAGCGATTGGTACTCTGCTAAGATTTTTTCATGCTCAAGGCCGGTTAGTTTGTGTAAACGTAAATCAAGAATCGCTTGCGCTTGTTGCTCAGAAATATAGTACTGACCATCTCGAATACCAAGCTCACTTGCTAGCCAATCTGGACGTGCTACGTTGTCTTCCCCTGCTTTTTCAAGCATAGCTTTTACATTACCCAAATCCCATGGACGTGCCGTCAAGGCCAATTTAGCCTCAGCTGGGGTTGGTGATTTACGAATAAGCTCAATAATAGGGTCAATGTTGGCAAGCGCAATTGCTAAACCTTCAAGGGTATGAGCACGGTCACGGGCTTTACGTAAATCAAATACGGTACGGCGTGTAACCACTTCACGGCGGTGAATAACAAACTCTTCAAGCATTTCTTTTAGGTTGAAACACTTAGGTTGGTTATTAATTAATGCAACCATATTCATACCAAACACAGTTTGTAACTGAGTTTGTGCATATAGGTTGTTTAGAATAACTTCACCAACATCGCCACGCTTAATCTCAATAACGATACGCATACCGTCTTTATCTGATTCATCACGTAGTGCGCTAATGCCTTCAATTTTTTTATCTTTAACAAGCTCAGCAATCTTTTCAATTAAGCGGGCTTTATTAACCTGATAAGGGATTTCGTGCACGATAATAGTTTCGCGGCCTGTTTTTTCATCGGTTTCGATGTCGGCACGTGCTCGCATGTACACTTTACCACGGCCTGTTAAGTAGGCATCTTCAATGCCTTTTTTACCATTAATAATGGCAGCCGTTGGGAAGTCAGGACCTGGAATGTAATCCATTAATTCATGAATCGTTAAATCAGGATTTTGAATAAGCGCTAAACAGCCATTCACCACTTCAGTTAGGTTATGTGGAGGAATATTTGTAGCCATACCTACCGCAATACCCGATGAACCGTTTACCAGTAAGTTAGGCACTTTGGTCGGTAAAACGTCAGGAATTTGTTCGGTACCGTCGTAGTTTGGAACGAAATCAACCGTTTCTTTTTCAAGATCGGCTAATAACTCATGCGACATTTTTGCCATACGTACTTCTGTATAACGCATTGCCGCTGCTGAATCACCATCAACCGAACCGAAGTTACCTTGGCCATCTACAAGCATATAACGTAGTGAGAATGGCTGTGCCATACGCACGATGGTGTCATAAACTGCACTGTCGCCGTGTGGGTGGTATTTACCAATTACATCACCGACCACACGGGCCGATTTTTTGTAAGGCTTATTCCAGTCATTACTAAGCTCGTTCATTGCAAACAAAACGCGGCGGTGAACAGGTTTTAAACCATCACGTACGTCTGGTAATGCACGTCCTACGATTACACTCATTGCATAATCTAGGTAGGAGTTTTTTAACTCGTCTTCAATATTGACTGGCAGAATTTCATTGGCGAGATCAGTCATTTGATATCACATTCCTTCAGTATCAGCTCTTTGCAACCCGGTATTGGGTGCCAAGAGTATTTGTTATTATTTCTAAGCGACCATGCTATCACAATTAATTTTAATTTACAGGCGCAAAACTTTGCGATTTATCAATTTAGGCCTATATAATGGCCTCAGATTGACGAGGAAGTATTTTATGACCGAACATCAAAATGTAGATAACGCAGAAATAGCAAAATTTGAAGCCATTGCTGAGCGATGGTGGGACCAAGACGGAGAGTTTAAACCTCTTCACGAAATTAACCCATTACGATTAGACTTTGTAGCTAACAAAAGCCAAGGTTTATTTGAAAAAGAAACACTCGATGTAGGTTGTGGTGGCGGTATACTTAGTGAAAGCATGGCGCGCATGGGGGCAAACGTAACCGGTATAGACATGGGCCAAGAGCCACTCACCGTAGCCAAACTACACAGCCTAGAAACGGGTGTAAATGTTGACTATATAAAAGTACCTGCAGAGGAGTTTGCAAACCAGTACCCTGCTCGCTTTGATGTAATAACTTGCATGGAAATGCTTGAGCACGTCCCTGATCCTGCCTCTATAATTCGTGCAGTAGCAAAGCTTGCCAAGCCCGGCGCTGATGTATTTTTCTCAACTCTTAATAAAACGCCTAAAGCATACTTGTTTGCTATTGTAGGTGCTGAAAAGCTATTGAAAATGGTGCCCGAAGGCACACACGACCACAACAAATTTATCAAACCTGCACAACTAATTGCATGGGCTGAGCAAGCAGGCTTAAAAGTACGCGCCAGTGCAGGTCTTAGCTATAACCCGCTTTCTAAGCAATATTCATTAAATACAGATGTAAGTGTTAATTATATACTTCACTTTGAGAAGTTAGCGTAATGGCTAGCTCTTCTACTCCAGTAACTCCTTTTGAGTACGATGCTTTTTTATTTGATTTAGATGGCACTTTACTTGATACAGCTGATGATTTAGGTGCAGCATTGAATGCTGTGCTTAAAAGTGAAGGTGTTGCACAAGTTACACCTGAGGCGTACCGAAAAGCTGCTTCTAATGGTGCAGGTGCATTACTTGAGCTCGGCTTTAAAGAACAATGGGCCACGCAACCTCAAGCACAGCGGATAAAACAGCTAGTGAGTTACTATAGCCAAAACCTAGCTAATCACACACGTTGCTTTGAAGGTATAGAATCATTACTCATAGCCCTTGAAAACCAAGCTACAAAATGGGGGATAATGACCAATAAACCTGGGTTTTTAACCGACCCTTTAGTGGCAGCTATCCCCGCATTAAAAAATGCACATGTGGTGATCAGTGGCGATACACTTACCGAAGCAAAACCGTCTCCTTTACCCTTATTACACTGTACAAAACTGATGAACGTTGATCCTAAGCGTTGTTTATATGTAGGTGATGCACAACGTGATATACAAGCGGGTAAAGCTGCAGGTATGCATACCGCTACAGCGCTTTGGGGCTATATACCAAGTATTGAGGAGGCGTTGCGCTGGGAAGCCGACTTTAATTGGCGCAGCCCTATTGATGCTTTTAACCATATATAGTGCCATTAGCTCTATTAAACACTATATATTGTGATCGTGTTAGTTTTTATGCACAGCTTGATGATAAAAAAAGCAGTCAAAATTTATTTTCAAAATGCGCAAATTTAGCTGATCATTAGTTGATTTTTACCTATTTCAACTTAAATGATTGTTCAAAGGTGAGTGACTACTAACACAACTGCTTTATCCCAAAGTTATCCACAAATAGGGGCAATTATGTCCCTTGCAAATCAACTCAGACCACACTATCTTGTGATCTCTAAATTGAACAACACCAGATATTGTGGCCAAATGTTATTCAATTAAATTCGCCCATACGGTGAAACTTATAATAAATGAATACGTACCTTGCTTTAGCGAGGTATAAAACATTGGTCAAAATACTCAATTCCCAAGGAATACAGGCAAAGCTATGAACCAACAGTTATCTGTAAGCAAGCGTGACGGGCGTAAAGAGCCGCTAGATCTTGATAAGATCCATCGCGTTATTGAATGGGCCGCCGAAGGTTTAAACAACGTATCGGTTTCACAGGTTGAATTAAAGTCGCACATTCAATTTTACGACGGTATTCGTACAAAAGACATTCACGAAACCATCATTAAAGCAGCAGCCGATCAAATTTCAAAAGAGTCGCCTGACTACCAGTATTTAGCTGCCCGCTTAGCTGTATTCCACTTACGTAAAAAAGCGTATGGCCAGTTTGAGCCTCCACGTTTATTTGACCATGTTACAAAAATGGTTGAAGACAAACGCTACGATGCTCACTTACTTGTTGATTACACAGAGCAAGAGCTTGACGAGCTAGATGCGTATCTTGATCATTCGCGCGATCTTAACTTTAGCTACGCAGCCGTAAAGCAACTTGAAGGTAAATACCTGGTACAAAACCGCGTAACAGGTGAAATTTACGAAAGTGCTCAGTTTTTATATATTTTAGTGGCTGCGAGTTTATTTTCTGACTACCCGCGCGAAACACGTATTGATTACATCAAGCGTTTTTACGATGCTGTATCAACGTTTAAAATCTCTTTGCCTACACCCATTATGTCGGGTGTACGTACCCCTACTCGCCAATTTAGCTCATGTGTACTTATTGAATGTGGCGATAGCCTTGATTCAATCAATGCTACATCATCTGCGATTGTTAAATACGTATCACAACGTGCGGGTATTGGTATTAACGCCGGCCGTATTCGTGCGTTAGGCAGCCATATTCGTAACGGTGAAGCGTACCACACTGGTTGTATCCCTTTTTATAAGCACTTTCAAACAGCTGTTAAAAGCTGCTCGCAAGGTGGCGTTCGTGGCGGTGCAGCAACCTTATTCTATCCGCTTTGGCATTTAGAAGTAGAAAACCTGCTTGTACTTAAAAATAACCGTGGTGTTGATGATAACCGTGTTCGTCATTTAGATTACGGCGTACAGTTTAATAAGCTAATGTATTCTCGTTTAATTAAAGACGACTACATTACGTTATTTAGCCCATCAGATGTGCCTGGCCTTTACGATGCATTCTTTGAAGACCAAGACGAGTTTGATGCGTTATACGTAAAATACGAGCAAGACGAGTCTATTCGTAAAAAGCGTATCAAAGCGATTGAGCTTTTCTCAATGTTCGCACAAGAGCGAGCTAGTACAGGTCGTATTTATTTACAAAACGTGGATCACTGTAACACTCACAGCCCGTTTATTTCTAAAGTTGCGCCAATTCGCCAATCTAACTTATGTTTAGAAATTGCATTGCCAACTAAGCCGTTAAATAACGTAAACGACGAAGAAGGCGAAATTGCCCTTTGTACGCTATCGGCATTTAACTTAGGTGCTATTGAATCGCTTGATGAACTGGAAGAGCTTGCGGAACTTGCAGTTCGTGCTCTTGATAATCTACTTGATTTCCAAGACTACCCAGTACCGGCTGCACGTAATGCCACAATGGGCCGCCGCACATTAGGAATAGGTGTAATTAACTACGCTTACTACTTAGCTAAAAATGGTAAACGCTACTCAGATGGCAGTGCTAATGCACTGACTCATAAAACGTTTGAAGCAATTCAATATTACTTAATGAAAGCATCAAACGAGCTTGCTAAAGAGCGTGGCGCGTGTCCTAAGTTTAACGAAACAACGTACTCTCAAGGTATTATGCCAACGGATACATACAAACGTGACTTAGATAAAATTTGTGATGAGCCACTGCACTTAGATTGGGACTCATTACGTGCCAGCATTAAAGAGCACGGCATGCGTAACTCAACACTTAGCGCATTAATGCCTTCAGAAACATCGTCGCAAATCTCTAACGCGACTAACGGTATTGAGCCACCACGTGGTCACATTAGCGTTAAAGCAAGTAAAGACGGTATTTTAAAACAAGTAGTGCCAGAGTACGAACGCTTAAAAGATAACTACGAGCTGCTGTGGGATATTCCATCAAACGATGGTTACTTACAGTTAGTGGGCATAATGCAAAAGTTTATTGACCAAACTATTTCGGCCAATACAAATTATGATCCAAGTAAGTACGAAGGCGGTAAAGTACCTATGAAAGTCTTATTAAAAGACTTACTGGGTGCCTACAAATTGGGTGTTAAAACACTTTATTACCATAACACCCGCGATGGTGCATCAGATGCACAAGACGATACGCCAGAAGTCGAAGATGACGATTGTGCAGGCGGCGCGTGTAAAATTTAATAGATAAACTTAAAGCGGGCTCTTTGCCCGCTTTGTCCTGATAGTTTTAGTGATAGTTTTTGAGTGATAGACATGTCTTATACTACTTTTAGTCGTAACCATAATGATCAAATGCAAGAGCCAATGTTTTTTGGCCAAACCGTTAACGTTTCGCGTTACGATCAACAAAAATACCCTATTTTTGAAAAATTGATTGAAAAGCAACTTTCGTTTTTTTGGCGTCCAGAAGAAGTAGACGTAAGTAAAGACCGTTTAGATTTTCAAGCGTTACCTGAGCACGAAAAGCACATATTTTTAAGTAACTTAAAATACCAAACGCTGCTTGATAGTGTACAAGGCCGCTCACCAAATGTTGCCCTACTTCCTATTGTGTCTATTCCTGAACTAGAAACATGGATAGAAACCTGGGCATTTAGTGAAACTATTCACAGCCGCTCTTATACCCACATTATTCGTAACGTAACACAGTCACCAGAACTAATTTTTGATGACATTGTAAGTAACGAAAAAATCAGCGAACGTGCTGATGCGGTAACCACCTACTACGACGATTTAATTAATGGCGTGTCGCTTTATAATCTGTATGGGGAAGGCAAGCACGACATTAACGGTCAAACCGTTGTGATTAGCTTATTTGATCTTAAAAAGAAACTTTACCTTGCGATGATGTCGGTAAATATTCTTGAAGCTATTCGTTTTTATGTTAGTTTTGCCTGCTCATTTGCCTTTGCAGAACGTGAATTAATGGAAGGTAACGCTAAAATCATCAAGCTAATCGCTCGTGATGAAGCGCTACACCTTTCGGGTACACAGCATATTTTGAACATTATGCAAGATGGTAAAGACGACCCTGAAATGGCGATTGTCGCTGCGCAGTGCCGTGAAGAAGCCATTAAAATGTTTGTAGAAGCAGCAGAGCAAGAAAAAGAATGGGCAGAATACTTGTTCAAAGATGGCTCAATGATTGGCTTAAATAAACACATCTTGTGTCAATATGTTGAATACATCACTAATGCACGTATGACAGCAATTGGCTTGCCTGCGCAGTTTGAAAACAACAGCAACCCTATTCCATGGATCAACTCTTGGCTTGTGTCTGACAACGTGCAAGTTGCGCCGCAAGAAGCTGAAATTAGCTCATACCTTGTAGGTCAAATCGACTCTCAAGTAGATGCCTCAGAATTTGGTGACTTTGATTTATAATGAGTGACAAACCCACTGCAAGTATAACGCTTGCAGATAACAGCCAGTGTATTGAATTTAGCACTGGCTGCCCTTCTGTTTTACATTGCTTAGAAAACCAAAAAATAGACGTAGCCTATCAGTGCCGCGAAGGCTATTGCGGCGCGTGCAGAGCCACGTTAGTCTCTGGCCAAGTGCAATATAACGAAGAACCTTTAGCGTTTGTACGTGAGGGAGAAATACTGCTGTGCTGCTGTAAACCCAATGGCAATATAAGCATAAACTTAAAATAAAGTTATACCAATGCGCATAATTAAGTATTATTGCAAATGAGTATTACTGCGTCTTATGAATCTGCTTTAGTTCGAACCGATAGTGCCCTGTGATTTTATAATCAAAGAGCATATCGGTTTTTTCAGGACCACGCCCAATATTATGTACAATTAAAGGATTGCCGGTTTGTGTAGAGTACTCATTAACGACCATGCCAATATGAGGAAGATTCCCGGGTAACATCCAAGTTATTATATCACCCGTTTTGTAGTCATTAGGATCACCAGATATTGCTAAATTTAAACCGTGTCTTTTAAAGTAAATTTGTAAATTAGGCACTCTTCGGTGGTCGATATTTTTATCCGGTTTAGTCAGCCCCCAGATTCGTTTAGAGGGGTAAAGCGCAAAGTTATTTTTTATATCTTCATGTACTAATTTTTGTAAATCTACACCTAACTTTCTGTAGCTTCTGATAATAACATCAGTACATACCCCAATGTTACTTGGCACATCTCCCCCTGGGTATGTAATTGAATAATATGCACCATTATAAATAACCGAGTGAGTTGTTCTTTCAATTAAAGCAGCGCTTATATCTTCGGTAAAAATGTTTGCACCACAGGTTGAGGATATAACCGACAATAAATATAGATAATAGCGAATCATATAAAATCCTTTTAAAGCTGTTTAGCTACAGGGTATTTGCAACATGCCTTGGGATGTTAATTCCCTCGCCCGCATGGGTAAAATGTGCATCGAGTTCATAAGCCATCAACTCAAGTGGTGCATTGTGATAACCAAGCTGCTGAATCTCACTCAAGTAACGCTGCATAAATGCTATTGAGCCAAGCTCACCCCACTGTGCTACGTGAACTAATTCATGAAAATGTACACGAAGATTATCTTGCATGTGCGGCAGAACATAATAGGTGTTTTTATAGGTTATGCCTGCAGCGTCCATGTCAATAAAATCGCTCACCCCCATAGAACGTAATTCATCAAAGTCTGGCTTTGGGATTTTATCAACCACAACATAAAAAGAGTTACTCAAAAAATCTAAAGGGTAAAAGTCACTAAATTCATTCTTAAATTGACTGCAGCATACCCTTTGTGATGTGTAATAAGTGTTAGTTTTATCAATCCATTGTTCTATTTTTTTCAGCACATCCTTACTCCAACATTCACTGATGACTACAAGTTTAAGTTTTAATCTTCTTCAATAAGTGACTCAAGCAGCTCGTGTATTTCTGCTTTGAGTTCTTTATCTTCAATTTTATTAGCACTTACCTTGGCACTTTTAAGGCTATTAATCGCCTCATCTTTTTTACCTAGCTCTATTTGTAAAGTGGCCATTGAATAAGCTATCGATGCCATATGATCTTTATTATTTATTGCAATCGACTTTTCTAGCGCTTTCTCGTATGTAGTGAGAGCGTCTTCAAGCTCTTCGGTAAAGTCAGCTAAGGTTTCCCACTGTACAGGGTGATCTTTTGAGGTATTCTCGTTTTCTTCACAAATCGTTTTAAGCCTAGAAAATAATAATTCAAATCTTTTGCGGTCGTTTCTATTTGCAGCCTCCATCAACTGTTCTGCTAAATCATGTACTGCTTTATATACTTTGGTGTTCATCATCAAGAACTATCCTCAACTGGCCGCTAAACTAACTATTTAATTTAGCAAAAATACTATTTATAGGCGTCCTGATCTTATAAGAACGGCTAATTATCTAGGTGTAATGATACATTAATAATAGATAACCGGTTGTAATTAAAAGTGTGGTTTTAAAATTATATATATAAAGTAGCCCACGTTAGTTACAGTGATACACTGAGAAACTTATAAATTCCTAATATACTGGCTAAAAATGAAAGAGTGCAACCAATGTGGCAAATGTTGTATTAAATACGGGGGTGGTGATTTAAGCGCAACTGTACAAGAAATTGAAATGTGGGCACTGTTTAACCCAGAGATTTATCAATATGTTAAAGATGATGAAATTTGGTTCGATCCACATACGCAATTAAGGCTTATCGTTTGCCCCTTTTTAGAAATAGCGCCTAAAAAAGCGCCCTCCCATAAAACAATGTATACCTGTAGCATTTACCTGGATAGACCAGAAGATTGCCGCCAATACCCCAGCTTGGTTTCTGAGATGATACGTGATGAATGCGAAATGATAGAGCCTAAGGATATAAATAACCAGCCTAAAGCGCAGCGTAAACTCAATATAATTATGCTCGATAGCCGCTCTTAAAACAGCTTATCTTATTCGCGTGTTTATTCATCGAAAAAATTAAGCTATAGTATAACATTGTTGATATGTCAAATACGCGGTGTTATATTATATCACAACATAGTAACCGCGAACCTTTAAGATAATGACAAAGTTAACATTAATTTCTTCTGCAGTTTTTTCTGTTTTATGTTCTCATTCAGCACTTGCTGCTACCGTTACCGGTAAAATAACAGATGATAAAAACCAACCTATTGAAAATGCAGCTGTACACGTACATGGTAAAGACCAAGGTGTAAAAACCAACGCACAGGGCGAATTTTCTATTGATGTAGACTCTCAAAGCCAATTACATGTAAGTAAAGACAACTTTATAGACTCGCGTATTGCCGTAAATGAAAACTCAAACAATGTGACGGTTTCACTTACCCCTACCTCGGTAGAAACCGTTGTTGTATATGCCTCTGCACTGCATAAAAACAGCCTAGAGATGATTTCTCCTGTTAGCGTTTTATCAGGTGATGAGCTTAAAAACAAATCAAAACCTACCCTTGGTGAAACGCTAAAAGGCTTACCAGGTGTAAATGCCAGTTACTTTGGCCCGGTATCGTCAAGCCCTATTATCCGTGGTTTAGATGGCCCTCGCGTTAAGATTACTCAAAACGGTTTAGATGCTAGCGATGCATCGCGTATTGGTCCAGACCATGCAACTTCAAGCGACAGCTTAGCGGCTGAACAAATTGAAGTATTGCGCGGACCAAGCACCCTACTTTATGGCTCAGGGGCAATTGGTGGTGTAGTAAATGTAGTTGATAACCGTATACCAACGAGCAATCTAGATGATTTATCCGGCGCTGCTGAATACAGCCATGACACGGTATCTAATTCAAATACGGTGGCTGCAAAACTAGAAACAGGCAATGACGGATTTAACTTTCATTTTGATGGTACCAAACGCAGTGGTGATGACTATGAAACACCGACCTTTAGTATTACAGATGAAGATGGTGACGTTGAAACAGCAAACACTGTAGAAAACACCTTTATAGATAGTGATACATTCAATGTGGGTACTAGTTATGTGGGCGATCATTTAACGGTTGGCTTTTCTTACGGTAGCATTGACACCGATTACGGTATCCCTGGGCATGAGCATCATGACCATGACCATGACCATGAAGGTGAAACCGAAGAAGAACACGACGATCACGCAGAGGAAGAAGAAGAGTCTGTTTATGCTCATCTTGAGCAAGATCGTTGGCAAGGCCTGATTAGTTATGCGCTGGATAATAACTGGGTTGAGAATATTAACCTTCGTGTTGGCTACACTGATTACTCACACAGTGAAATTGAAGACGGTGAAATTGGCACTACCTTTAAAAACGAAACAACCGAAGCGCGCTTAAACGTAGAGCATAAATTAGCTCAATGGCACGGTATGATTGGCTATCATTATAGCGAGTCTGATTACGACGCCATTGGTGAAGAGGCCTTTACTCCTGCAAGTGTTACCACTACTCATGCACTCTATCTACTAGAAGAGCGTGAATTTGGAGATGTAACTGTAGAGCTTGGTGCACGTATTGAAGACTATGAGATTACAAGCACAATTACAGAAACAGAGCACGACCACAGCCATGATGAAGAAGAGGAAGATCATGATGAAGGTGAAGAAGAAAGTATTGCATACAGCGAAAGCTTTACTAATGTAAGCGCCTCAGTCGGCGCCATTTGGCAATACACACCTGGGCAAAGTGTAGCGCTTAGCTTATCTCACTCTGAGCGTGCTCCTCTTTCTGCTGAACTTTTATCTAATGGTTTACACATTGCTACAGGTACTTATGAAGTAGGCCTTGGCTATCATATTGAAGATAACGAGGTGCACTTTGAGCCAGAAGACATTAAGCAAGAAAAATCGACTAACCTTGATTTAAGCTTTAGACGCTTTAGCGGTGATTTTGGCTACACAGTAAACTTTTTCTATAACGATATTAAAAACTTTTATTACCAACAAAATACAGGCTTAGTTTACGACGAAGAAGATGGGTTAGAATCAGCGATTGGTGCACACGATGATGCGGTTGCTGTTTATCAATTTGCCAGTAAAGATGCTGAGCTATATGGTATTGAGTTTGACGTGCACTACCAAATAGACCCAAGTACGATGATTAAAGTTTTTGGTGATTCAACTCGCGCTAAGCTTAAAGATGATGCGGGGAATTTACCACGCATTCCTGCTAATAAATTAGGCTCTGAATTACAATACAACGTGGGCGATTTACAACTAACGCTCACCGGTACGCACTACTTTGAGCAAAACGATATAAGCGCCTTCGAGACCAAAACAGATGGCTATACAATTGTTGATGCACAAGCTAATTATCAATTAAGTTTAGGCGCTATTGATACGCAGCTGTACTTAAATGTAGATAACATTACCGACGAACTTGGCTTTGTTCATAGCTCGTTTATAAAAGATAAAGCCCCACTACCAGGCAGAAACTTCCGCTTTGGTATTAGAGGTTACTTTTAATAAAGCTTTAGCATTTATTTAGTTAGTTTTAAAACCGCATTTTATATGCGGTTTTTTTATGCCACTTCATTTAATTAACTAGGTTATTTAATTGATGTTTATAAAGCAGTAAGCGTGAGACGTGGATTTAATACCATCGCAGTACTAAATAAATTTAAGTATTAAATGGTGCGCTATTGAGGTTAAAAAGTTCACATATAAAGTAACCCAACAGCGTATTGTTGCCTAGCTAGCAACACGGTTATCTGCCCTCACCATAGCCTACTTCTTCAAACTGTTTGGACTACACTAGTAAAGGCCTGAGAATTGGTATTAAACTACGTATTACAAAAAAGCCGCGGTCTAAGACCACGGCTTTTTAAATACTGACTTAATTACTAAATTAAGAAAGGATTTCGTGTAGCTCAACGTCAAATATAAGCGTTGAGAAAGGTGCAATTGCAGCACCTGCGCCACGTTCACCATAAGCAAGCTCATGAGGAACGTAGATACGCCATTTAGTGCCTACAGGCATCATTTGTAATGCTTCAGTCCAACCTTTGATTACGCCACCCACTGGGAATTCAGCAGGTTGACCGCGCTCGTAAGAGCTATCAAAAACAGTTCCGTTAATTAGTGTACCGTGGTAGTCAACACGTACTGTAGACTCAGCTGTTGGCTTTTCGCCTTCACCTGTTGCTAGTACTTCGTATTGTAAACCAGACTCTGTAACAGTGATTTCAGGACGCTTAGCGTTTTCTTCTAAGAATGCGATACCTTCAGCAGAAAGTACTTTTGCTTCTTCTTCACGACGCGCTTGGATCTCTTCGTTAATTTTTTCAAATGCAGCTTGGATCTCAGGGAGCTCAACTTGAAAAGCGCTACCAGCGTACGCATCTTTCATGCCTTCAAATACTGAATTTAGGTTTAAGCCTTCAAAAGGGTTAGACTTAAGTTGCTCACCCATTTGTAAGCCAATACCGTAACTTGCTTTTTCAGCATCTGTAGTAAAATTATCTGACATAATGTGTTTTTCACGTTTTGTTAGTTAAAAGACGCGTACATGCTAACATAAAATAAAACCGGTTTGGGGCTAGTTTTTACTGTGTTTCACCTTAATTTTACCAACTATGTAGCTAAAAAGGGGTAAAGTGAATAAAAATCCAACAAGCAGTGGCCATGCTATTAAACCGCCACTGCCAAACAACACTAGCGGCACTAATACTAAACCTACTAAAGCAATAAAAGCGGCGCCAATTATAGGCCAATGCGTATCGTATTTAGTAATAAGGTGCGCAGTTAAAACATTAAAGCCAATACCATATGCAAAGGCAGTGATAAGCGTTGCGTCTGGTTGCGCATCTGCTGCCATTTTTATTAATAAATTAATCGCGCTTTGATAACAGTAACCAAATACAATCCACAGTAATACATGCTTTACTAAGCGTTGCGATGTAGTAAGGTTTGCTTCTTTTGACATTTATTAAACTCCACAAAGCAAAAAACCGCCCATAAGGCGGTTTTTTTAAATAATGGTGGAGAGATAGGGATTTGAACCCTAGATAGGCTACAAACCTATGCCGGTTTTCAAGACCGGTGCATTCGACCACTCTGCCATCTCT